>DNOQ01000340.1:11881-14873 GCA_003501665.1 Bacteroidales bacterium
CTTGTCGGATTGAGCCTGGGAATATTCTATTCTCCAGGCCCGGTATTGTTCGTCCTCATCTTTCTTGCCTCAATCCTGACTCTTTTCATTTCAGTGAGCCTCCAGGGAGTAATAGGCAAATACACACTGCCCTTCCTCAGCGTTCCTTTTGTTCTGAGTGCATGGATAATGACACTTGCAACAAGGAATATGACTTTCCTTGCAATAAGCGAAAGAGGCATTTTTACAATAAACGAGCTCTACATATTGGGTGGAGAAAAATTCGTCAGTTTATATGAATGGTGGAATAATATTGCATTGATAAAACCACTCAAGGTTTATTTCATATCTCTTGGGGCCATAATGTTCCAGTATAATGTGCTTTCAGGAATTATTCTAGCAATCGGATTACTCTATTATTCCAGAATTTCCTTCACACTCTCGCTGCTGGGATTTTTTGCAGCATATTTCTTTTACGATTTTGTGGGAGCAGATATTACTGAGATCAACTACAGTTATATAGGATTTAATTATATTCTCACTTCAATTGCAATAGGCGGATTTTTCATTATTCCCTCAGCCAGGTCATATCTCTGGTCACTTCTGCTTATACCCATCGTGGCAATTTTATCAATAAGCTTATATTCACTCTTTGCTTCCGCGGCTCTTCCGATATTTGCCCTTCCATTCAATCTTATTGTCCTTCTTTTTCTTTATGTACTGAAATTCAGGGTTAAACCTTCAAAAAAACTTGCCGAGGTTGTTATTCAGCAGAATTCTCCCGAAAAGAATCTCTATTCTTATGAAAATGATGTTGAAAGGTTCAGGTACGATATGGTGCCTGTGAGACTACCGTTTTACGGTACCTGGGTTGTGGCACAGGGATATGAGGGTACAATGACCCATAAAGGATCCTGGAGACATGCTCTTGACTTTGTTATCCTGAACCAGGAAGGAAAACAGTATAAGGATAAAGGCGATCTGCCCGAAGATTATTTCTGTTATAACAAGCCCGTGCTTGCCCCGGCTGACGGATTTATTGAATCGGTGGTTGATAATATTGATGACAATATTATAGGGAAGCCCAACATAAGGGAGAACTGGGGTAACACAGTCATAATCAGACATAATTCTCACGTTTACTCGTCGCTGAGCCATCTTAAGAAAGCTTCGGTTACCGTAAAACAGGGCGACAGAGTCAAACAGGGAAATGTCATAGGGAGATGCGGTAACTCAGGAAGATCACCTTATCCCCATCTTCATTTTCAGATCCAGACACTGCCTTATCCGGGATCATATACTGTTGATTATCCCCTGAGCTATTATATGCAACAGAAGGAGAACGGCTTTGAATTTAAAACTTATTCTGTTCCTGAAGTTAACCAGGCAGTATCCAATATCCAGACCAATGACCTGCTGGTAAAGGCTTTTGACCTGGTGCCCGGAAAGACTTTATGTTTTGAAGTTCTGAAGGATGGCAAAAAAGAAAAAATTAAATGGGAGGTTGATGCCAATGAATTTAACATCCCGTTCATCAGATGCCTTTCAACCGGAGCCGTTGCTTATTTCTCAAATGATGGAGATCTCTTGATGTTCCGCCATTATGAGGGAAAAACCAAAACACTCCTTTACTTCTTCTTCCTGGCTGCATTCAAAGTACCACTCGGATTCTACAGGGATATAGAAATATCAGACCGCTTCCCTTTAAACCTTATCGCCGGCAAATTACTACTGTTCTTCCAGGATTTTATAGCTCCGTTTGTAAAATTTATCCGTCCGGAATACCGATTAAGATATGATTTCATCGATAGTGAGCTTATGACCACACATATCCGTTTAGCTTCATCTTCGGTCAATTATTTCGCCGGACACCGGTCATCGGGATATGAATTCATAACTGAGATTGATGAAAAGGGCATCAGCACTTTAAAAGTCAATAATGGAAATTTTTCTATAACAGCAACATCATGCGACGATTAGTAATATTAACCATAGCTTCATTTTTCTTCCTGGAGCTCTACTCCCAGGAGACAATGAGCTTCAGGTATGCCGACAGTCTTACCTACAGACTTTATGATCAGAAGAACTGGAATGAACTGATAAATAAAGGTAAAGAGGCAATAAGCAGCGGACATGATTATTATTATATGAGAATGAGGGTGGGAATAGCTTACTACGAACGACATAATTATGCACAGTCTGCAAAACATTTCGCCAGGGCGCTTGAATTCAATGCAGGTGATCAGACAGCTCTTGAATACCTGTTCTATAGTTATTATTTATCAGGAAGGTATTTCCAGGCCTGGACAATACTGTCGGAAACCGCCCTGCAGGAAAGAGAAAGGATACTGAAAGAAAGCAGAATAAAGAAAAATTCAATCACCATTGAATCCTTTTACCTCAATGCTGCTACAGAAGATATTACATCTGATCCTGGTCTTAATTTTACAAATAACGAAGGTGGAAGCCAGGTGGTTACAAAGTCTTTCATCAATAATGCAGCGTATCTGTCACATCTTATTGGAAAAACCAGCAGTTATTATCACTCTTTCACCAATCTGATCAAGCATAACCATCTTCATTATTTTGACGGGATGCTGAGGACCGATCTCGAAGAACAAAAGGTTATTCAGAATCAGTACTACGGGAGGTTTAATTTCTTTACCCGGTCAGGATGGATATTCAGTCCCTCATTTCATATTCTTACTGCCGGGTATCCCCTGATAGCGATCTCTTATTCCGGGTCCGGAACAAACTATTCAACCTATACCTATGATGCCCGGACCAACGGATTTGCAGGCGGACTCGGGATAACCAAAACCGGCGGGTATGCATCTTTCTCAGGTGAAGCTGTCTATTCCAGACTAAATAAGATTGAACAGATCCAGGGAACTCTCTCCCTGGTCTTATACCCGGCAGGAAACCGCAATTTCTATCTCGGAGGTAATATAACAACACTTTATAATCCCGGATCCGATTCCCCTGAAATTCGTCCGGTAACCGGATTTATAGC
>DNOQ01000340.1:15062-18335 GCA_003501665.1 Bacteroidales bacterium
ATCATATTCTCACTTATTATTTATGCTACGGCTGCTCTTATCAGCTATGCCCAGGATTTTAACAAAAGGAAGGATGCCTTTGAGAAAAGCTATACCGAAGAATCAAAAAAAGAGTATTCGGCTGCAGTAAATACCCTGAAAGCCGTTTATGATGAAAAATCGTATGAGATCAATCTGCGTCTCGGATGGCTCAATTATCTGGCCGGTAATCATAATGACTCAAGGATGTACTACAACAGGGCAATAACACTTATGCCGTATGCCGTTGAAGCAAAAATGGGAATTGTTTATCCGCTGGCTGCACTCGGGAACATGACAGAAGTTATAGCCCAGTATGAAAAGATACTGGAAATTACACCCAATTATTCAATCCCCCTCTTCAGGCTGGGATTGATCTATTACGAAAAAGGAGATTATGACAGAGCCCTCAAATATTTCGACAAGGTCGTAAATATGTGGCCCTTTGATTATGATGCACTGGTAATGCTCGGGTGGACATACTTCAGGCTCAATAATGTCCGTGAAGCCAGAGTTTTGTTTCAGAAAGCATTGCTTCATACACCCGATGGCAAATCGGCATTGGAAGGACTCAGCCTGTTAAAGTAAAATTTTGCTGGTTGCTGGTTACTGGTTGCTGGTAATTTAAATCTTTTTTCTCCTGGATACTTTTAGAATAATGCTGCATTAGCAAATATCTTATTGTATCACAATTTTCCTGGTTGACGATCGGAGATTGTTATATTCAATGTTATAGTAATAGACTCCGGGAGCTAATTCATTTACATTCAGTTCAAGGTGATCAGTATGGTCATCAATGGTGAAATTCCTGACCGTTCTTCCATTGGAGTCCAGGAGGTTCAGTCTTGCAATCCGGATATTTTCAGGAAGTTCATATACCAGGTTAATTAGATCATTTGCCGGGTTAGGAAAGGCACTCAGTTTCAGACCGGGTTGTTCATAAGCTATTTTCTCTGCTGAAACATATATTCCCGGAAGGTTATAAATGCTGGTCCAGATTTTTTCAGGCCATATCGAATAATCATAGCAGAATGCAAAGAGTTTATTTTCATTTTCTCCCGTCTCATAAACATAAATGAACCGGGCTCCATTAATATCAAGTATATTACTGCCATTCTCATTAATAACACGCGATTTATATTGGTAGTAGTATGTGTCGGTGGTGGGCTGGATAAATTCATAATAAGTATAAACAAGCTCAATATCTGCATCGGAGTCGAAAAGGTTCTGTGAGACATATTTAATATCTGCAAGATAGTTATTGGCCGGGACCGCACAGTTAATTGTTTTGAAAAGAGAGTGATCCATATTATAAATACGGCACTGGCTTGCGGGAACATCCATCAGGAAATACTTGTAGCCAAGTGTTTCGAGCTTTACAACTCCTGTTGAATAGTTGTATGTTTTCTGAAGGCTTATCTGAGCGTTCATGGCAAAAGCCACACATACAAACATGCTGATTGCTGAAACATATTTTTTCATCTTTTAAGGTTTAAGATCAGGTTTGACGGCGAAAAGTATTTATTCAAAGATGAAGATATGATAAATTTTTTAATAAAAAAACCCTGAGCGTACTGTGTATCTCAGGGCTTTTCGAAGCACGTGATGGCAATTACTTTTTACCGCCGGGTCCGGCACTTTTAGCCATCTTTGCAGCGGTGCGCTGAGGAGTTGCAGTACGTGCACCCTTATTATGGGTTGTGGTTTTTTCCTGCTCCCTGTACTTTTCACGATTCAGTGCAGCTTCCTGTTTTTTCATTTCCTTCTGTTGTTTTTTAAGAGCTTTTCTTTCCTCATTCCTGGCTTGCTTTTGCGTCTTTGTCATAACCTTTCTTATTTGGATCAGTTGATTGTATTGCTCAAATATAAATCCCTGAAAATGAACAAATTATGAAATTTTTGCCTGATATAATTTAGTATGATAAATAACTGGATCTTCTTCTTCCTTATGTGCAGCAACATTCCCATTCACATTGACAGCCTGAATTGACAGGAATTATACGCAATGTCAATGAATTTGTTACAACAATAAAAAGGGAGATTACCGGTATGTTATCATCATTATTTTTTAATCTTTTTCAGATTTGTCCTCAAAAATGAAGAGTTCTTCAATTGTTACCGAAAAAATTTTAGCCAGGGCATATGCAAGTTTCAATGATGGATTGTATTTGTTTTTTTCCAGGAATACAATTGTTTCTCTTCTGACATTTACTTTTAATGCAAGTTCTTCCTGTGTCAGATTATGACGAGCCCTGAATTCCTTTATTCTGTTAGTCATTTTTTATTCCTCTGAAATTTATTATCAGCCATGTAACTCCATATGTAAGTGCCATAGCTAAAATTCCGGTTCCAAGTAATTCCTCAGTATCAAATTCAATTCTGTCTTTTATAAAGATCAGGAACACCCATATATAAAGAGAAATGTAATACGATACCGCAGCCGTCTTCTGGAGTATTTTTTTTGACAGTTCATCTTCAGCCGGTTCTCCACGCTTAGCATTACTTAATCGTTTGAAACCGATAAACAGAGCGAAACCAACAACTACCAGGATAACACCAAAATGGAGCAAATCCATAGGTTTGAAATCCCTTGCAGATGTAAAGAACCAAAGACCTGCAGATAATAAAACAAGTCCTGCAACAATAAAAACAATTAATGACTTTTTCATTAGACAAGGTATTAGTTAAATAATTCTAACACAAAGTTAGATATATATAACATATTCACCAAATATTTCGTCAAGTATTTTTATCCAGATGTTACATACTTCTCATCCCTCGCTGCGGCCGGGCTTCAGTACGACAGGCAGAATTTCTATCCATGTTTCCCACGACAATTACCAATTAACATACCGACACCGTCATCCCGAGCGCAGCGAGGGATCCCGTACGATTACCAGTATTTCTGTCCAGGGTTCCCACGACAACTCCCAGTTAACGTACCGGCACCATCATCCCGAGCTCAGCGAGGAATCCCGGACGATCAGCACTAAGCTACCAGACGGCACTTGCCCCAAACATACAAACAGCCGCAGTTCTCTCTGCGGCTGTTTGATTATATCGAATGATTAAAGACTCAGAATCCGCTTACATTCAATCGCCCTCCGGTTACACATTTGCCTGAAAGTGATGCGGTTGGAACAGCACTATTAAGTATAGCAGCTTTTATAGTAGCAGCAGATGCACCTGATTTGGTTGAAGCATACAGTGCCGCAGCCCCCGTAACATGAGGCGTTGCCATCGAGGTTCCGCTGT
>DNOQ01000510.1:0-16530 GCA_003501665.1 Bacteroidales bacterium
ATTATCGGCAAACTTGATAATGGCCTTACTTATTATATCAAACATAACAAGAAGCCTGAACAAAGAATGGAGCTCAGACTTGCGGTGAATGCCGGATCTATCTGTGAAAATGACGGGCAGCAGGGTCTTGCTCACTTTGTTGAACACATGTGTTTTAACGGCACAAAAAATTTCCCCAGTAACCGGATTGTTGACATGCTTGAAGAGATGGGTATGAAATTCGGAGCGGAAATAAATGCCTATACAGGGTTTGACGAGACCGTTTACATGCTTAAAGTACCGACCGATAAAGCTGAAACTATTAATGCCGGATTCCAGGTTCTCGAAGACTGGGCACACCAGGTAAGTATGGAGGATGTCGAGATTGATAAGGAGAGGGGAGTCATTGTTGAAGAATGGAGACTTGGGCTCGGAGCCAATGAGCGCATGCAGCAAAAATATATTCCTGTGCTCCTGAAAGGATCGAGGTATGCAGAGAGGCTTCCGATCGGTAAGATTGAGGTGATAAAAACTTTTCCTTATGATACACTGCGCAGTTTCTACAGAACCTGGTACAGACCAGATCTGATGGCAGTGATTGTTGTCGGCGATATAGATACACAGCTGGCAGAGGACAAGATACGGGAACATTTCGGCAGGATACCGGAAGCTGTCAATCCAAAGCACCGGATTGAATACCCGGTACCTGAAAATGAAGAACCACTTATATGTGTTGTAACAGATAAGGAAGCATCAGGTTACGTTGCACAGATAATGTACAAGCAACCTAAAGCAAATGCCATTACATATAATGATTACCGCAACAGTCAGATGAGAGCATTATACACAAACATGCTTAATACCCGGTTCGATGAGATTACCCAGAAACCTGATGCTCCCTTTATGTATGCCGGAGCAGGATATGGATCTTTCGTCGGGCGTTCAGTGGATGTATATTCATTATCTGCGGCTTCAAAGGAAAACCAGTTGGATAAAAGCATTGAGTTCATCCTTACTGAAAATGAAAAAGTGTATCAGTTTGGGTTTACTGATTCTGAACTCGAGAGGGAGAAGAAAAATATCCTGGCATTATATGAGCAGGGTGCAAAGGAGGCTGACAAAACTGCGTCGGCTACTTATGCCGATGAGTTTATACGAAATTTTATGACAGGTGAATGTATTCCCGGCTACCAGAAGGAATTTGAACTGGTAAAGGAACTGCTTCCGGGTATTACAGTGGAAGAGATTAACAGGATGGGTCAGGCATGGATCACGGAAGAGAACATAATCGCTCTTGTAGCTTCACAGGAAAAAGAAGGAATTACCGTTCCGGAAGAACAGGAAGTTGCAGAAATAATCGGATCTGTGAGGTTAAAGGAATTGGAAGCATATATCGACAAAGTTACAGATGCTCCCCTTATGGCTGAGGAACCCGTCCCGTCGGCTGTTATGAAGAAAACTGAAAATGCCAGATTCGGATTTACGGAACTGTTATTTGGGAATGGTGTCAGGATGATATTAAAACCTACTGATTTCAGGAATGATCAGGTACTTATGACAGCTTTCAGTCCGGGAGGGGTGTCTCTCTATCCCGACCATGATGTACTGACTGCCACACTGGCACCGACTATTATTGCACAGAGCGGACTTGGTGAATATAACCTGACCGATCTGCAGAAAAAGCTTTCGGGTATTACAGCATCCCTTTCACCCTATTTAGATGAATTACGTGAAGGTGTAAGGGGAAGTTGTTCGCCGAAAGACATGGAAACAATGCTGCAGCTGAACTACCTGTATTTTACCGGCATACGGCGTGATGAAGATGCATTTAATTCTTATATATCGCGTATAAATAATCAGATCAAACCAATGAGATCTGTTCCGCTTATGATATTTACCGATACCCTTTCGAAAATAATTTCCGGTAATAATCCCAGGGTGATTGCTTTGCCAACTGAAGCACAGGTTAACCGGATTGATCTTGACAGGCTGATTGAAATCTTCAAAGACCGATTCGCGGATGCCGGTGATTTCACTTATATCATGGTTGGTAATTTTGATATAGATGAAGTTACACCCTTGCTGGAAAAATATATAGGGGGACTGCCCTCCATAAACAGGAAAGAAATCTGGAGGGATGTATCTCCTGAATTTCCAAAAGGAAGGGTGGTTGTTGATGTACCAAAGAATTCAGAACCTCAGAGTCGTGTAGCCATGGCATGGGAAGATGATTTCAGATGGAAACGTAAAGACAGGCAGGGATTTGTGATGCTGATGAGTATCCTTTCAATAAAGTTAAGGGAATCAATGCGGGAAGACCAGGGGGGCGTATATGGTGTAAGTATCAGTGGTGCTCCTTCAAAACTTCCAAAACCGACATATTCAATAGTATCACAATGGGGTTGCAGTCCGGAGAATATTGAAACCCTGGCACAAACTGTTCTTGAAGAGATGAACAAAATTAAAAGAGAAGGGCCGGCAGAGACTGATCTTAACAAAGTGAAAGAGACTATGATCCGTGAGCGCGAAACACAGATCAGGGAAAATAATTTCTGGTTGTCATATCTTCAGAATCATTATCTTCTCGGGAACAGGATTCTTTCCCTTGAAGAATATAAAGATTTTGTATCTTCCTTTAAAGCCGCGAAGATCCGTACTGTTGCCAGAAGATATCTTGATACGGAGAATTATGTCAGAGTTGCCCTGACTCCCCGGGAAGATGTAAAAGCCGGTTTAAAAGATTCAGAATAATCCGTGCAATTCGGCATTGACCTTGTCGATAACCTCGCTCAGGTGGTCTTTATTGGTCGGGAAATCATAATGATCGGCTTCGATGATAAGCATTTTCCCAAGATTATATGTTTCAATCCATGCTTCGTATCTTTCATTAAGCCTTTTAAGGTAATCGATCCGTATGGAACTTTCATATTCGCGCCCTCTTTTCTGTATCTGGTTTACCAGAGTGGGAACAGATGCCCTCAGGTAAAGAAGAAGATCGGGTGGTTCGATCAGGGAGGTCATCATTTTGAAAAGAGTGGTATAATTCTCAAAGTCACGGGTTGACATAAGGCCCATAGAGTGAAGATTGGGAGCAAAAATATAGGCATCCTCATAAATAGTTCTGTCCTGTATTATCGTTTTATCCGATTTCTTTATCTCGATGATCTGGCTGAAACGGGTATTCAGGAAATAGATTTGCAGGTTGAATGACCACCTGAGCATATCCTCATAAAAATCATTCAGGTAGGGATTATCGTCAACATCCTCATAATGAGGGGTCCATCCAAAATGTTTTGCAAGCAATCCTGCCAGGGTGGTTTTTCCCGATCCGATATTACCTGCGATAGCAATGTGCATAACTGATTTCTTTTGGCTTGTAAAAATATTATAAATATATGATTAAAGAAAATAATAAAGTTCTTGTATAAACTCCCTGGAATTTGACAGCCGGGGTACTTTATTCTGCCCGCCCAGTTTGTTTTTTGACTTCATCCATTTGTGGAAGGTGCCTTCCGGAACAGATCTGATAACAGGCATAACAAGATTAATGTCTTTGTACCGTTTTGCCTCGTAATCGGAATTGACCATTTTTAAAGTATCATCAAGAATCCTGGTAAAAAGAGCAATATCGGAAGGTTCTTTTTCAAATTCGATTATCCATTCATGCGATCCTTTTGAAGTTGTTCCCATATAAACGGGACCGGCAGTGTATTCTGAAATAATAGCACCTGTGGATAAACATGCTTCCCTGAGTGCCTTTTCCGCATTATCCATTATCACTTCTTCTCCGAAAGCATTTATATAATATTTTGTTCTCCCCGAGATACGGATCCGGTATGGACAAAGGTTTGTAAAAACAACGGTATCTCCCATTATATATCTCCACAGACCCCCGTTTGTTGATATCACTATCACATAATTGATGCCTTCCTTTATTTCAGGCAGGGTGTATGCAGGAGGGTTTGGGCTATTAATTTTATCAGCAGGAATGAATTCATAAAATATTCCATAATCCAGCATCAGAAGCATATCTGATAATGAAGGATCGTCCTGTATTCCAAAAAAACCTTCCGAAGCATTATAGGTCTCCATATAGTGCATCTGATCACCCGGTATAAGCTTTTGATAAATTTCACGATAGGGAGAGAAGCTTATTCCTCCATGAAAAAAGACCTCAAGTTTTGGCCATACCTCAAGCAGATTTGATTTCCCCGTGTAATTGAGGATATATTTTATAAGGCTGAGATACCACGATGGAGTTCCCGAAAAATTTGTAACATTTTGACCAATTGTAGCTTTAGTTATCAGCTCAAGCTTTTTTTCGAAATCATCAAACAGTGCAGTTTCTTTATCGGGTGTCCTCACCATTTCTGCATAAAACGGGGTGTTTTCGATCATTATCGCCGACAGGTCTCCGCATAATGCCTTACTGCCAAACTGATCGATACGATGACTTCCGCCGAGGGTAAGAGCTTTGCCAGGAAAGATAAGGGTACGCGGATTGTTGGTGATATAAATTGCTAAAATATCTTTTGCTGCCCGGTATTGAGTATCAAAAAGTGCCTCCCTGCTCATTGGTATGAATTTGCTTTTTGAGGAAGTTGTACCTGAGGATTTGGCAAACCATCTTATCTTGCCGGGCCATAAGAGATCCTCTTCACCATTTCCCAGTCTTTCAACATAAGGCAGCAAATCATCATAGGTCTGAACAGGGACTCTTTCCCGGAACTCATCGACCGAATTCATCGATGCATAATTATACATTCTCCCCCATTCAGTTTTGGAAGCCGTTTCAATCAGATACAGGAATGTTTTATTCTGTACTTCAACAGGATATTTCTTAAATTGATCAATCTGTTTTAAACGTCGTGAGTTTAACGTGTTGAATATTGAAGAAATGAGAGTCATCAGGAAGATTAGTCAGACAATAAAGATAATTAAATTCAATATCACATTATTTATTCAGGTAAAAACCTCCCTTAGTATTTCGAGGGAATTGATTTTTTTAAGCCCGGGAAGGTGAAGGGAAAAATATTTTACAAGTGTGTCAAGGACTTCATTTCTTAAGGATCCGGTAAGCGAAATTTTATTTGAATTTTGAAAGGATGTGGATAAAAGGAAAGCGAGGATTTCAGATATTTCGGTGTTTGCATAGTTTAAATGCTCAGGGGGGAACTGAACAAATCTTCCATTCAGCATATCAAAATATTTCCGGCCGCCGAAGGATCCTATGACCGGCTCAAAGCCGAGGTAACCGGAGAGATATGCCATAAATGCCAGATGGAAGTTGGCATAACCTTCCCTGCAGTTGTCATAAAATATAATTGAATCCTCAATATAACTGAACAGAGATTCGTTCGGACACTCTTCGCGAAGCACGGAGGTTAACACTTCCGCAAGAAAAATAGCAACAGGACATTTTCTGATATTTGAATAGAAATCTGCCGGAGAATATGAAACAGAAAAATCCTTTATCATCTGAATTTCTCTGGAAGGTTTATGGTAGATTGAAAGGTCAAGTATCGACATAGGCTGAAAAAGCACATTATGTTTGCCTGATTTCCTGTTTCTCATTCCCCTGATGAGGCAGGATATTCGTCCGAATTTACGGGTAAAGAACTGGACTACAATTCCGGAATCGGAATATTTTATCTGATGAATGACTATTGCCCTGGTGGATTCGATCATCAGGCGATTATTTTGTTCAAAATTAAAACAATTTGATAATTATACTTATTGATAAGTGAGAAGGGAATTATTATATTTGTCAATCAACCTGCTGTCTGATGATTACTAAAAATAATGAGGAACTCGTAAAGAGAATTGCCAGGCTTGTACGTCAGAACAAGGAGCTGGAAGATCATGTAAAGACTTTACAGAAACAGAGTGAAAAGCTGTTAAAAGAGATCGACAGGCTGAAAGCACTGTATGAAAAGTTGTCTCCTGAAGAGATAAGTACGGGAACACAAGCGGAGAGGAGGGATAAGTCGCTTAAATTCAATATGGCGACAGTACTATTTTCCGATATTCACACAAATTCAATATTATCGGAAAGTGATGACTCCGCATTGCTGATGGATGAGCTTGATGAGATACTTTTTGAGTTTGATCAGATAGCGGCAAAATATCATATTGAAAAGATCAAGACAATAGGCGATACCTTCATGTGTGCAGGAGGAATACCCGTGAAAAATATTACCAATCCGATAGATGTCGTAATGGCGGCGCTTGAGATGAAAGCCTTCCTTTCTGATTATGAGTACAAAAAGCGGGAAAACGGAGAGAGGATCTGGGAATTCAAAATAGGGATCCATACAGGTCCTGTTACAGCAAATATTACCGGAAAGAAAAAGATCAGTTATGATATCAAGGGCGATACGGTAAATACCGCAAGCCGTCTTGAAACCATCTCTGAAAACGGAATGATTCTGATATCGGTAATGACCTATGAACTGGTAAAGGAATTTTTTGATTGTGAATATTTCGGAAAGCTTCCCGTAAAGTATAAGGGTGATCTGCAGATATACCGGGTAAAAGGTCTCAGGCGCGAATTTTCGGCGGATGGGGAAGGAGCTTTACCGAATGAAGCTTTCAGAATAAAATTTGGTCTTATTCAGTTCACGGATATTCAGGAGATAGTTCTCGACAAGCTTGAGAAGGAGCTACCTGATTATCTTTTTTACCATAATGTTAAACATACCGTTGATGTGGTTACTGAAGTTGAACTCATAGGATGGGCTGAAGGATGTACGGATGAAGAGATCCTGATTCTTAAAACAGCAGGATTATTACACGATACAGGTCATACAGTCTCTTATGACGATCATGAATATCACGGAACTCTCATTGCAAGGGAAATGCTACCCAAATATAATTATACACCTGAAGAGATTGACCGGATATGTTCAATCATATTGTCGACCAGACTTCCTCCCGGACCGGCAAGCCTTCTTGAAGAAATTATTTGTGATTCAGATCTTGATTATCTTGGGCGCAGTGATTTCATTCCTGTTTCAAACACCCTTTTTGAAGAGCTGAAAGCACAGAATAAGATGGGTTCTTTAAACGAATGGAATAAACTTCAGGTGAAGTTCATTTCAGGTCACCAGTATTTTACAAAGACGGCAAGACGGCTGAGGGAAGTCAACAAGCAGCTTCAGATAAGGAGGATTCAGAGCCTTATTACCTGAAGGTTGTTTATTTTATTACCAGCACCTTGATAACGCTGGATTGCGAACCGTCGGATGCTGCACAGAAGATCATGTATACCCCTGTTGCAACGCGATTCCCGTTGTATGTCTTCAGGTTCCAGGATGCCTGACCTCCATCAGATATAGTCTTATATACAAGGTTACCGCTTATATCCGTAATACTTATCATCGTCTCTCTTATTAATCCGGTAATCGTCAGGTCACCCTGAAAATCTTCTCTTACAGGATTCGGGAAAGCATAGACGTTTGTAAATTTATCTGCTCCTGTAGTCGCTGTTCCCCGGTAGGATTGTAATCCTTTTGCTGTTGCAAGCCATACATTGCCTGATATTTCATCAATACTTATACTTGTGATGGAATTTGAGAACAGGGGGCTGTTTGATTCATTAAAACTTTCTATTTGTACGGTTCCGTCCGGAGAAAGCAGATAAGCACCTGAACCTGAAGTCCCCAGCCATTTCCTGTTAGCTCCGTCAACAGCAATTGAGGTAATTGTTGCGGTTCCGAGCATATAGTCAGCAAGACCGGAACCATCGTTTCGTGGAATTTTGATGCGGTATGCTTTCAGATCCGAACTGAAAATTCTTTCGGGGCTGTAATATACCAAAGGCCCCTGATCGGTACCGATCCAGATATTTCCATCAAGATCTTCGGCAATGGAAAAAACCGATGTAAAGACCTTGTTCTCAGAATCTGTGATCAGCATCTTTTTATGTACATCGTCGCCAAATAATTCGGGTGTATTATTATCATTAAGGACAAAAAGTCCGTAACCCCGCGGGAGGAGAATCCATTTATGTCCGGCTTTTGTAATAATAAGATCACCCACGGTAGGGGCGCTTATGGTTACAGGATTAACAATCCAGGTTCCGTCGGGTTTGAGGATTTTTATATTACCCGGGACTTCGGGCTGAGTAAGCCACAGATAACCCTTTTTGTCAAATGCCATTCCACAGATTCTTACGTATGGCCTCCCGGGTATTATGTTCTGCAGCTGAGAATTAGCATCTGTATAATTCCTGATAAGTTTATTATTTTGAAATTCAAGTAATCCGGTCCCCCATGTTGAAATGAAAAAATGATTTTTGTCTGCCGGATCAAAAACTGCTCTCATGGCATCGTTATTGACGTCTGATGTGATCACTGCCCATGAATTATTTTCATGGACTGATGCACTGAAGGGGCTCCAGAGGTTATTCCAGGAAGCATCAACCCCTCCTCCGCAGATGATTGTTTTACCTCCTGTTGAGTTAATACTTATGGCATCATTTGAAAAAGGGCCCGGAAGTGTCAGTACCGTAAGTTCATTCATGTTCTTAAATCTTAAAAGACCTGAATTGCGGTCTGCTATCCAGATATTACCGTTATCAGCTGCAGCCATGGAAATGTCAGGAGTACCAAAGGGATAAGAAGAAATTGTTTTTATAAGGTTCCCCGAGGATGAAAAGTATCTTGCAGAACCACCTGATGCAACCGTAAATCCATCAGGGGCAGGGTCAGCCGATTTATTGAAAATCCCCGGGATGTGTGAGAACAGGCTGCATGTTGTTTCCATTACGTATAATGAATCACCATCAAAATTTTCTCCTGATCTGTTCGCATACAACCGATTTCCTGAGAAAATGACTGCATTGTAATTTCCTCCGGGATATGGCAGCCGGTTTTCGCGCGACCAGTTGCCCGAATATGACAATCCTTCAACTGACAGAGGTGCATAAAACAATCCCATATCGGTTGCAGCATATATTTTCCCGTTTACGAAAGTTATATCCCAAACTTCGGCAGTCCGGTAAATAACTCCGGGCTTCCAGGTATCATATATCTCTTTTTTTATGAGATCGACAATAACGATTCCGAAACTTCCGGCCAGATAGGCATATCTTCCGTCTGTCCTTATTTTGTTTATCTCTTTTTTACCGGGTATATATTTTCTGCTTATATCAGGTATATTATAAATTGTGTTATCAGTTATGAGATCCAGATTGGTGCTTAAATAGGCTATTACCAGCGTGTTATTTTCTTCTGACCACGCTATGGTACTTATTCCCGTTTCGGTAAGTCCATTGATTCTGGATAATTTTCTGAGCTCATTAAATTCCCGGTTGTATACAATTATTGATGATCCTGTTGAGGCAAATACCTCTTTTGATCCGACTGCCAGTTTCTCTGCCCTGCTGTATACAAGATGATCGCTCCATGTACCCACGGGAGTCTGTGCATGCAGACAGTTGATGAAGGCGGTCATGAATATCAGAGTGATACTTTTTCTCATCAGGCAACTGTTAACTTATAACGAATTTTCCTTATGGATCTTATCATATCTGTATAGGAATATCCTGAGTTTTTCAAACGCACGAGCCCTGTGGGAGATTTTATTTTTCTCATCGAGCGGCATTTCCGCAAATGTCCTCGTTTCATCCTCCGGAATGAATATCGGGTCATATCCGAATCCCCCTTTGCCACGGCGTTCAGTTATAATCCTCCCTTCCACGGTTCCATCAAATACATATTCCTTTCCGTCGATGATAAGTGCTATCACTGTCCTGAACCTCGCATTCCTGTTTAATGATCGTCCCATCATGGAAAGGACTTTATCAATGTTTGCTTCAGAATCTTTATCATCTCCGGCAAACCGGGCAGATTTCACTCCGGGAAGACCGTGAAGCACATCAATTTCCAAGCCTGTATCATCGGCAAAAACGTTCCTGTCCGATAATTTATAAACATGGCGGGCTTTGCTCAGAGCATTTCCTTCAAGAGTAGGTTCATCCTCCGGAATATCTTCATTGAAATTTAAATCATTCAGGCTTAGCAAATTAAAGCTGCTTCCTAATATATTCCTGATCTCCCGGGTTTTATTCTCGTTATTTGTGGCAAAGATGATATCCATGGCAGACAGTGTCAATCCGGGGCAAAAATACTTAAAATTAGGCTTTCCTTTTGACTGAACTTTATTTAGTATTACATTTGGAACGGTATATTTCAACAATTTGTATGGTTTTCTGCAGAAGTCTGAAAACAACTTTTATCATAACATTGATATTGCCGGTATTTTATTTAGCCGGAAATGCAATGGCCGTTGAAGTTATTCCGGCTCTTAAAGGGATAATTCTAAACGGGGATTCCGTAATGAATATTGCTTACGGATACCAGGGCAAGGCTGAGATAACAGTAAATAAGAAATACAACAATATAACATTTGAACTGGCAGAATCAGACTCACTTGTTTATATGTTTTTTCTGGAAGGATTTGACCGGCAATGGAGTCAGTGGCTCAACAGAGGTTATAAGGAATATACCAATCTTCCTGCAGGAAAATATAAATTAAGGATCAGGTATACAGATCTGAAAAGCTCAGCGGGAGAAGAGCATCTGGCGGATCTCAAAGTATTACCAATCTGGTATTTTTCTCCGGTAGCGCTGATAATGGTTACAATCCTTACAGCCCTTTTGATCTGGACCATTTATTCATTTTTATATCTCCGGTTTGCGCGTACTCAGTATATGCTTGAACAGATAATAAGTAAAAGAACAGAGGATCTGATAATTGAGAAAGAGAAGACTGAAGATCTGCTTGCCAATGTTTTACCTAAAAACACAGCCAGTGAGATTATGGAAACCGGCAAGGCAACCAAGGTGAAATATAATTTTGTAACGGTATTGTTTTCGGATATTCAGGGATTTACAAAGCTGGCGGAGGAAATGAATCCGGAGGTGCTGATTGATGAACTGGATAAATTCTTTTTTTATTTCGATTCGGTTGTTGATAAGTTAGGTATAGAGAAGATTAAGACAATCGGTGATGCCTACATGTGTGCCGGAGGTATTCCTGAGAGAAACAGGACCAACCCTGTTGAGGTTATACTGGCAGCTCTCGAAATGCAGGCATATATGACAAGGTTAAAGGAGGCATCAAGAGAAGCGGGGATGCAATTATGGGATATCAGGACAGGGATTCACACGGGCACCGTAGTGGCAGGTGTAGTGGGGCATAAGAAACTCTCCTATGATATCTGGGGAGACACAGTTAACACTGCCAGCAGGATGGAATCGTCAGGAGAGCCTGGCAGGATAAATATTTCAGGAACAACCTACGAGTTTGTAAAGGATTTCTTTATATGTGAGTACCGGGGTAAAATGCCTGTCAAATATAAAGGCGAGATCGACATGTATTTCGTTAACGGTATCGTACCTGAACTCCGTGATGACGATGGCAGGCCAAACAATAAATTCTTCCTGAAGATTCAAAAAATAAAACTTCAGGATATTGAAGATGCAATAATCAAAAAGTTTGATGATGAAGCTCCGGCTGACATGTATTTTCATAACTCGTCGCTGGTGAAAAATATAAGTAACCAGGCAGAGATCCTTGCAACTGCTGAAAATTTGCCGGATGAACAATTTATCCTGTTGAAACTTGCTGCTTTATTCCTGTTCTCAGGGTTTATTTCAGATTTCGATTATGAAAAACATATTGAATCATCACTGATGGTTGTTGAAGAATTCCTGCCGAAGTATGGGTTTACACGGTCAGATATAGAGGAAATAAAGAAGCTTATAAGAAATTCCCGGGATAATGTACAGAATACACTTACAGATATGATATTACATGATGCAAGGTATGATTATCTGGGAAGGGTCGATTACATAAAACTAACGGATAAACTGTTGAAGGAGAAGGCGGAATACGGCAAAACTCACACCAGGGAGGAGTGGCTCGCCATGCAGGAGAAACTGCTTGCCGAACATGAATTCATTACGGAAAGTGCAAAGATGCTCCGTCCTATATCGTCCGGGGATCAGTCAGCAGCGCTCAGGAGTTATTATTCCTGAGTCGGAATAATGAGGTAAAAAAGGAAATTAGATTATAAAAATGTACTTTTGCACCATAATAAAAAATGATAATCAATGGAACAGCCTGACTTGAAAAACCTGCATTTTGGGTATATAAAAACCGATTACAATATTCGTTGTTATTATAAAAACGGCAAATGGAGTAAACCTGAGGTTTCAACTTCAGAATACATTGATATTCACATAGCTGCAACAGGGCTGCATTATGGTCAGGAAGCTTTTGAAGGCCTTAAAGCCTATATGGGGAAAGACGGGAAGATAAGGCTTTTCCGCTGGCAGGAAAATGCAAAAAGGATGATATTATCTGCAGAAGGGATAAAAATGGCCGTTGTGCCGGGAAAATTATTCAGGGATGCAATCTTTCAGGCAGTTAAACTGAATAAACATTTCGTCCCTCCTTACGGAACAGGTGCAACACTGTATATAAGGCCGTTACTATTCGGAAGTGGAGCTGAGGTTGGTGTAAAACCGTCATCAGAATATACATTCATTGTTTTTGTTACTCCTGTCGGGCCATATTTCAAAGAAGGTATAAAGCCTGTTGATATGATGATCTGCAGAGACGTTGACAGAGCTGCTCCTCTTGGAACAGGAACCTTTAAGGTCGGAGGCAATTATGCTGCATCTCTCCGTGCTCTTATCGCTGCCAGGGAAGGGGGCTATTCAAGTGCCATATTCCTTGATGCCAGAGAAAAGAAATATATTGATGAATGCGGCCCGGCTAATTTTTACGGAATAAAAGGTGATAAATATATAACGCCGAAATCAAATTCAATCCTGAACTCAATTACTAACATGAGCCTGATAGATATTGCTGCTTCCATGGGTATGAAGGGAGAAAGAAGGCGGATTCCCGTCGGAGAACTATCGACATTTTCTGAGGCAGGAGCCTGCGGGACTGCGGCAGTAATAACCCCTATAGCCCGGATTGTGGATCCCGATAAAAATATGGTTTACGAATATTGCACCGATGGTAAGCCCGGTCCTGTAACAATGAAGCTGTATAATAAGCTTGTTGCCATACAGAACGGAGACGAACCTGATGAGTTTGGTTGGATGACGGTGATGGAGTGACATTGAGGTTAAGACGAAGTGGATTGCTTCGTCGTCCCGCTTAAGGCGCGACTACTTCTAATGACAACATTTTGTAAGTTACACACTATATGATACTTTCAATGTTGTCATAACTCCCGGGGTGCAAAAATTTTTGAATGGGAACTCGCGATGACGAGTGGAAATTATGGATATTACAAGTAATAGATGAAAAAGAACGAAACGGGATTATCTAAAACGAAACTGAGAAGTTCTTATATTACACTCGTCGTAAGCGTGTCTCTTGTTCTTTTCCTTCTTGGGATACTGGGCCTCGTCCTGATAAATGCAAAAGGATTATCCGATTATTTCCGTGAAAGTCTCTCGTTCTGGGTAATGCTGGATGATAATGCAAAAGAAGCTGATATAAGACTTTTACAGAAGGATCTTGATGCAAAGTCATACGTAAAATCGACTGAATATGTATCGAAGGATGAGGCTGCGGCAAAAATGAAAGAGGAACTTGGCGAAGATTTCATAAGCTTTCTGGGTGATAATCCCCTTCCGCCCTCAATAGATGTCTATCTGGTGTCAGAATATACAAGTCCTGACAGTGTGGCTAAGATAGAAAAATATATACTCGAATATCCCTTTGTTAAAGAGGTCTATTACCAGGAATCACTGCTTTATCTTATTAATGAAAATGTCAACAAAATAAGTCTCTTCCTGCTTGTGATAAGTCTTTTCCTCTTCCTTATTGCCCTGACTATTATAAATAATACAATCAGACTCTCGATCTATTCCAGAAGATTTCTTATCAGGACTATGCAACTTGTAGGAGCAACAAGGGCATTTATAAGAAGACCGTTTATTTTGCAAAGTGTTTTTCACGGGTTTCTTGCAGCGCTGATATCGATGCTATTACTTATGGGACTTCTTTACCTGATTGAAAAGGAATTTTTTCTCATGTTTACATTTGAAAGCACTTATCTCCTGATGTTACTTGGGATTGCAATTATTGTTACCGGAATCCTGATCAATATAGTTTCTACCTATTTCTCGGTAAACCGTTACCTGAGCATTTCTGAAGATAAATTATATTATTAATACGATATGGCAACAAAAAAGGATGAAAAGGAAAGACTTAATTTTGCCCTGGGACGTGAAAATTACAAATTACTGGCTATTGGTTTCATAATAATCATTATAGGATTTCTTCTGATGCTCGGAGGAAAGTCAAAGGATCCGGCTGAATTCAGCTATGATATATTCAGTTTCAGAAGGATAACACTTGCACCTATTGTAGTGCTGGCCGGATTTGTTTTTGAGATCTGGGCCATCATGAAAAAGCCGAAAGAATGAGCCTGTTCGAAGCGGTAGTACTCGGACTTATTCAGGGTTTGACCGAATTTCTTCCGGTCAGCAGTTCGGGCCATCTGGAATTATCAAAAGCATTCTTTGGTGTCGATCCGGAGTCGGGTTTTTATTTTACTGTTGCTGTCCATGGTGCAACCGTCCTTAGCACCATAGTCGTTTTCCGTAAAGAATTATTATCACTTTTTGAAGGACTTTTCAGGTTCAGAATGAACGAAGAAACTTCATATATACTTAAGATTCTTATATCAATGATTCCTGTGGGATTTGTGGGACTTCTTCTGGAGGATAAAGTTGAAGCATTGTTTAACGGGAATCTTGTATTTGTGGGATCGATGCTTCTTGTAACTTCAGCACTGCTGGCAGTTGCTCATTTTATTAAAAAAAGAGACCGGCAGATTGGTTATCTGGATGCGCTTATTATAGGGATTGCCCAGGCATTTGCAGTAATTCCTGGTATTTCAAGATCCGGCGCAACAATTGCCACCGGGCTGGTGATAGGGAACAAAAAAGATGAAATAGCACGGTTTTCATTCCTTATGGTACTTATACCTGTTTTAGGAGCAAATTTTCTTGGGATCATTACAGCAGAAACAAATGGATCCGACAATGGAGCAGCAGTTATTGTTGCAGGATCAATTGCTGCATTTATTTCAGGATACCTCGCCTGCCGCTGGATGATAGGACTTGTAAGAAGAAGCAGACTAATCGGATTCTCAGTCTATTGTGCTGCAGCAGGATTGTTATCAATTTTGCTTGGCTGATATGGAAACAGAAGAAGGCTGCAGTTTTGTGGATGGGCGGGTCCTTTTATTTGATAAACCACTTTACTGGACATCTTTCGATCTGGTAAACAAGGTCAGAATTATGATTAAAAGTACTTTCGGGCTAAAAGATCTCAAAGTAGGACATGCCGGAACACTTGATCCGCTTGCAGGAGGTCTGATGATCATCTGCACCGGAAAAGCAACAAAAAGGACAAACGAATACCGTGACCTCGACAAGGAGTATTATGCGACTATTCACTTTGGTGCGACAACCCCCTCTTTTGATCTGGAGACCGAAACAGACGGAAGGTACCCGGTTGAACATATAACAAAGGATTTTGTTGAAAGAACACTGGAAGGATTCATTGGTGAGCAGAAACAAATCCCACCCCTGCATTCGGCTAAATTGATTAAGGGGAAAAGAGCATATGAATATGCAAGGCAGGGAAGAAATGTGGAAATTGAACCTGTAAATATTACAATCAGGGAAACTGAACTTATTTCATTCGGTATTCCGTTGACAAGGATCAGGCTTGTGTGCAGTAAAGGAACCTATATAAGAGCATTCGCAAGAGATCTGGGAATAGCTTTGAAAAGCGGATGTTATCTGTCGGCACTCGAAAGGAGTTCAATCGGGCCGTTTAAACTGAAAGATGCCTTTTCAATAAAAAAATTTGAAAAATATTTAGAACAATTGAAACCTTTCTGATATTTATACGTATAAAGGAATCTTAATATACATACTCCAGGCTGGAAATGAAATTATCACAATTCAGGTACAACTTACCGCAGGAGCTTATCGCGTTATATCCTGCAGAAAACAGGGATGAATCAAGGGTGCTTGTTGTACACAGGAAAACAGGCAAATACGAACACCGGATATTTAAAGAAATAGTAGATTATTTTGATGAAAAGGATGTTATAGTATTTAATAATACCAAGGTGTTCCCTGCAAGGTTATATGGTAACAAGGAAAAGACGGGAGCTGAAATAGAGGTTTTCCTGCTAAGGGAGCTTAACCGCGAACAGAGGCTCTGGGATGTGCTTGTCGATCCGGCAAGGAAAATAAGAATAGGAAATAAACTATATTTCGGTGAAGATGACCTTCTTGTTGCAGAGGTAATAGATAATACTACTTCAAGAGGCAGAACTCTCAGGTTTCTTTTTGACGGGACTTATGAGGAGTTTAAGCAGACTCTTTACAGTCTCGGAGAAACACCTCTCCCGAAATTCATAAACAGACCGGTTGAACCCGATGACAGTGAAAGATACCAGACCATTTTTGCAAAATATGAAGGAGCTGTTGCAGCTCC
>DNOQ01000510.1:16593-18768 GCA_003501665.1 Bacteroidales bacterium
AAAGTTGATTCAGAACGTATCATTATCAATGAAGAAGCTGCTGAAATTGTCAATAACGCAAAAGATAATAAGAATAAGATCTGTGCTGTGGGAACAACAGTTGTGCGAACTCTCGAAAGTTCTGTATCTACCAGCGGTTATCTTAAACCATTTGACGGCTGGACAAATAAATTCATTTTCCCCCCGTATGATTTCAAGGTACCCGATATGATGATAAGTAATTTTCACCTTCCGTATTCAACACTGCTTATGATGGTGGCCGCATTTGCCGGATATGACCTGCTTTTTGATGCATACAAGACAGCAGTTAAGGAAAAATACAGGTTCGGGACTTATGGTGACGCAATGATGATAATTTAACCGCAAAGAATATAATAAACCGCAAAGAACACAAAGAAGGCGCAAAGAGCGCAAAGTTATACGGCTTTTATACAGGTCTTTGCGTTCTTAGCGTGAAATCTTTGCGGCCTTTGCGGTTTATTTTCTTTATCTGTTACCTCAGGCCAGGTAATACCTCTAAATTTCATAATTCATATCCTTTGTGAATCCTTGCTTTAATCATTTTTGCGGGTAATAATTTTATACCCCGGAAGATCATAAAAGTCCCGTCAGAATTTATTTGATTCTGAAAGGAACTAAATATTAAAATTACCGGTATTTATATTACAGATGCAACCCCGGAAAGTTTACTGTTGTCTAAGTAACATTATATGCTCTACTCCGTTTAATATTACAGTGAAAGTCGGAGCACGAAATTTTTAGAAAAAATGTTATCCGGCCGGGAAATAAGGTAAGCCGGCGGAAATATTTCTTTAGTTATTCTGATGGCATCTGTAAACCTGTATAGTATTAAATATAAACCAGATGTGTTTAAAAGGGCCTGTTCTCCCGATCAGGTATTACCGTACTTTCTGTTAGAATCAGCGAAAATTTAAAATACAAATACCCTAAAATGAGGAGGTATATCATGAATATTATGCAAAAGAAAATCTCAGATCCAATGACTGTAAAAAGGGTCTCTGATAGCGGGGTAATCCTGATGCGGTTCAGGATACTCCTGTGCATGCTAATATTGATACCGGCAATCGGGAACCTTAAAGTTTCCGGCCAGGGAGTTGGTATCAGTGAAATCACGATAACTCCTGATCCTTCTTCAATACTGGAACTCAGGTCAACAGTGAGAGGATTCCTGGTTCCCCGAATGACCACTGATCAGCGATTGACTCTTGGGGGTACATCTCCTGCCGCAGGTCTCCTGTTATATGATACCGAAACCAAATCCTTCTGGTACTGGGATCAGAGCTGGAAAGCATTTGCTTCAGGTGCCTGGGGATTGTCAAATCAGTTGCTCGGAATGAATAACACAGGAGATGCCAACGAATATAAAACCCTGCTTGGTACTCCAAATCAGATTTATGTAACCCATACTCCCGGAAATATAACTCTGACAACACCACAGGATATACATACCGGAGCTGCTCCGACATTTCAGGAGTTAACGATAAGCGGACTGACACCAAATGCAGGAGTCTATACGGATGGAACAAGCCGGCTTACATCAACACCTCCGGGATCCGGTATAATCGGTTACTGGAATCGCTCCGGAAATATTCTTTCACCGGTAACTGCAGGAGACCATATTACAACAAGCGGAAATTTATATACAACAGGAACGGGAACCATAACCTCTGCAGGATTGCTAACCGGCAATTCCGGTGCTTCAATTTCAGGAGGTGTAATAAACCTGAATGATAACTCAAATTTTCCTGTCAACATTAATACAGGTACTTCGACAGGACCGGTTACTATAGGTAACTCATTGAATACAATTACACTCCCGGCATTCAGCACAGCCGGAGTGGTACATAATAATGCATCCGGGTTGTTATCAACCGGACTGATTGTGAACGATGATATTAGTTCAAATGCGGGTATCGATGCGACCAAGCTTATTGACGGCTCGGTGAGCAATACGGAGTTAAGTTATATCAATACTGTAACGGGCAATGTACAGACCCAGTTTGATAATCTGAGTACAGATATAGGAGAGATTAATACACTTGCAGACGGCAGGATCTATCTGGGAGATAATACCAATACGGCACAGGAAGTATTGATGACAGGAGATGCAACAATCAGCAACACTGGTGTAGTAACAGTTGGCAGGATAAACGG
>DNOQ01000510.1:18781-19580 GCA_003501665.1 Bacteroidales bacterium
GATGGTAACCAGTGGAATTCCGTAACTATGGGTAATGATGCCACGATAAACAGCGGCGGATCATTAACTCTTGCCAATACGGGAGTAACTGCCGGCAGTTATGGAAGCAGTACATCAGTTCCGGCTTTTACGGTAGACAGTAAGGGGCGTCTGACGGTAGCAGAGAATGTGACTATAAGCGGGACGGTACCGGGAGGATCGGCAGGAGGCGATCTGACAGGCACTTATCCTGCCCCGACATTAATAACCAGCGGGGTTACTGCAGGGGATTATGGAACGGCATCGTCAGTACCGGCCATTACAGTTGATTCGAAGGGACGTATAACCAATGCAGTAAATACATCAATCAGCATACCTGCAGGTGCAATTAATAATGCCAGCATATCAGCAGGATCAATTCTCAGCGGTTCAAATACGGGAGATCAGACTATAACTTTAACGGGAGATGTAAGCGGGAGCGGGACAGGCAGTTTTGCAGCTACATTATCGAATACTGCAGTAACACCGGGAACTTACGGAGACGGCACACATGTCGGTACCTTCACGGTTGACAGTAAAGGAAGGCTGACTTTTGCAGGTAATACACTTATAACTGGAACATCGCCGGTAGGTTCGGCATTGACCGATTCACATTTATGGGTTGGAGATGCTACTGATCAGGCAGCCGAAGTTACAATGAGCGGAGATGTAACAATGACTAATACTGGTGTAGTAACAGTTGGCAGGATAAACGGGGCTACACTTGGGCCAACAACCTCCACTCTCAATAATATACTGGTAGCGGATGGTAACCAGTGGA
>DNOQ01000464.1 GCA_003501665.1 Bacteroidales bacterium
ACTTCCGACTTCCAACTCAATATTTAAATAAATTTGAATGAATATTTTTTTTTTGTAATATTGATAGTTCTGAATTGAGCATTTCATGTGATTCAATTCTTTAATATTTAAGTAGATAAGAAAAACTGAAGTTATAATAATCAATTTAAACAGGGAATAATATGAAATTTGTAGTCTCCAGCACTGAACTTCTTGGTCATCTTCAGGCTATAAGCAGGGTAATAAGCTCAAAGAATACTCTTCCGATCCTGGATAATTTCCTTTTCAATCTTTCGGGTAATGATCTGGAAATAACAGCCTCTGATCTGGAATCGACCCTAATAACCAGGATGAAGCTTGAGAATACTGAAGGGGATGGAATTATCGCGTTACCCGCGAGGATATTACTGGAAACTCTTAAAGAGTTTTCAGCACAGCCGCTGACATTTGATATAAACCTTGAGACCATGGCTGTTGAGCTTACTTCTGAGAACGGTAAATTCAACATGATGGGACAAAACGGGATTGATTTTCCGGCCCTGCCTGTCATTAAAAAGGATAGTAAATTCACTTTTACCATCAATGCCGAAGTGATGCTTGCCGGTATTAATAAGACGCTCTTCGCTACTGCTGATGATGAACTCAGACCGGTAATGGGGGGCATTTTTATAGAAGCATCGACCGGCAGCATAACCTTTGTGGCTTCAGATGCACATAAACTTGTGAGATACAGAAGGACCGATGCCGTTGCTGATGATAATTCTTCATTCATTCTTCCCAAAAAGCCGGCATCACTTCTGAGGAATATCCTGCCCAGAGAGACAGGACCTTTCAAAGTTGAATTTGACAATAAAAATGCATTTTTCAACCTGAATGATTATAAAGTAATTTGCAGGCTGGTCGAAGGAAATTATCCTAATTATATTTCTGTGATTCCTAAAAACAACCCGAGAAAAATTACCATCGACAGGGTGGAGTTTTACAACACTTTAAAGAGAGTATCGGTATTCTCAAATCAGGCAAGCAACCTTGTCAAGCTTCAGCTTACAGGTAATCAGGTAAATGTNNGATCCGACACGGGCAGGGCTTTTCCTCCCCGCAGAATCTGAAAACGCTTCGGAGGATCTGCTTATGCTTCTGATGCCCATGATGATAAATGCCTGATAATTGGAACTAAAACTTAAACGTCCGATTGTATTTATTGACCTCGAAACAACAGGGATTAATGTTTCGACTGACCGTATTGTTGAGTTATCTGCACTGAAAATCAATCCAAACGGCATTGAGCAGTGGATGACCACCCTCATAAATCCTGAGATGCCTATCCCCCCGAAAGTTACTGCCATACATGGTATATCGGATGCCGATGTTGAAGGTGCTCCGACATTTAAGGAGATAGCAAAAAACCTTACAGTATTTCTTGAAGGTTGCGACCTGGCAGGATTTAATGCCATGAAATTCGATATTCCCCTGCTTGCCGAAGAATTTCTGAGGATCAATGTTGATTTCAATTTCAGGAAAAGAAAATATGTCGATGTACAGGTTATTTTCCATAAGAAAGAACAGCGAACACTTGAAGCAGCTTACAAATTTTACTGTAAAAAGCAACTGGAAAATGCTCATAGTGCATCCGCCGACACAACAGCTACTTATGAAGTGCTGAAAGCTCAGCTTGATACATATCCGGACCTGGAAAATGATATTGATAAGCTTGCCGAATTCAGCTCATTCAATAATAATGTTGACTTTGCCGGCAGAATTATTCTGGATGAGAACGGTGTTGAGACATTCAATTTCGGAAAGCATAAGGGGAGAACTGTTGATGAAGTTTTCAGGGAAGAACCCTCTTATTATTCATGGATGATGAACGGAGATTTTCCTCTTTATACCAAGAAAATCCTTACAGAGATAAAGCTCAGAGCATTCGGGAACAAACAAACATAAAATGAAGATAATCTGCATCGGGCTTAATTACAGAAAGCATGCGATGGAAATGGGACGACCGGTTCCCGGAGAACCTGTTGTATTCCTGAAACCTGATTCTTCATTACTGAAAAAGAACAAACCATTTTTTCTGCCCGGCTTCTCCCGGATGATCCAGTATGAAGCGGAAATTGTCCTTAAGATATGCCGGCTGGGTAAGAGTATCCCTGCAAAATATGCCGGCAGATATTATGATGAACTTACTGTGGGCATTGATATTACCGCACGGGATATCCAGAACAGGAATTCTGAGGCAGGTCTTCCATGGGAGCTGTCAAAGTGCTTTGACGGAGCTGCACCATTGGGCAGGTTTATTCCCGTGAGCTCTCTTCCTGATTTAAAAAGTATCGATTTCAGGCTTGAGATAAACGGTATCATTGTTCAGCAGGGAAATACATCCGATATGATTTTCAGTTTCGATCAGATAATTGAATATGTATCGAATTTCTTTACATTGAAAACAGGAGATCTCATTTTTACAGGTACGCCGCCGGGTGTAGGGCCTCTGAATAAGAATGACAACCTTGTTGCATTTATTGGCGATGATCCCCTTCTTGATTTTATGGTGAAATAGTGACAATTTTATATCTTTAAACACTGTAATTCCTATTATCTTAAACTAACACTACTCTGTTATGAAAGAAAAAAAGAAAGAAACAAGAAGAGATTTTATCAAAAAGTCGGCGGGAGCAGCAGCTTTGCTTTCAATGCCAACAATTGTGCCCTCCACTGTATTCGGGGCGAATGGAAAGGTATCACTTGCAGTAATAGGTGTTAATGGCCGGGGCCGGAGCCATATTCAGGGTTTTATGAATTTGCCGGATGCCGAAGTGACATGTCTTTGCGATTGCGATCTCAATGTACTTGAACCAAGGGTAAAGGAATTTGAAACCAGATATTCCAAAAAAGTCAAACAACAGCAGGATCTTCGGAGAGTATTCGAGGATAAGTCAATTGATGCGGTAAGTATTGCCACACCGAATCACTGGCATTCACTTGCAACAATATGGGCCTGCCAGGCCGGGAAAGATGTATATGTTGAAAAACCGGGTTCCCATAATATTTTCGAAGGCAGAAAAATGGTGGAAGCTGCCAACAAATATGACCGGATTGTTCAGCATGGTGTTCAGCTTCGCAGCTCGGTAGCAGTTCAGGAAGCTATCAAACATCTGCGCGACGGGCTGATTGGAAGGGTTTACATGGCACGGGGTCTGGTATTCCGCTGGCGTGGAGATATAGGTAAGAAAGGCCCCGGAACTGTTCCGCAGGGACTGGATTATGATCTCTGGACAGGACCGGCAGAAATGAAACCCTATTCGGAAGATTGGGTTCATTATAACTGGCACTGGCACTGGAACTGGGGTAACGGCGATGTAGGAAACCAGGGAACACACGAAACTGATCTTTGCATGTGGGGACTCGATGTTGGTCTGCCGGAGGTTATTACGGCAGGTGGCGGGAAATTTGTATTTGATGACGCAAAAGAAACGCCCGAAGTGCTTTCATCAACTTATTTATATCCAAAGGAGAAAAAATATATTGAATTTGAAGTTCGTCCATGGATGACCAATGCAGAAAATGGTGTAACTGTCGGTAATATTTTCTATGGTACCGAAGGATATCTTGTCGTTTATAATTATGACAGATATGAAACATACCTCGGAAGGGATTACAAACCCGGACCATCACGCAGGGAAGGCGGTGACCATTATAAGAATTTCATCGATGCCGTGCTGGCTCACGACAAAAAGATGCTCAATGCTCCGGTTGAAACAGCTCACCTGGCATCAGCTCTGGCTCACCTTGGGAACATAGCATACAGGACCGGACGGACGCTGTATTTTGACCCCGCAACTGAAAAATTTGTAAAGGATAAAGAAGCTGATAAATACCTTACAAGACCTGAAAGGAAACCTTACGTTGTACCTAAAGTGGTATAACGAATAGCCGGATTTGTATTTAAGACATACTTATACTATTTTTATAAGATATTAAATCTTGTAATATGGGAACTTTTGGTTTAACTGAGATCATTCTGATCCTGCTGGTTGTGGTGCTTTTATTCGGAGGCCGTAAGATACCCGAGTTGATGAAAGGACTCGGTCAGGGAATGAAGGAATTCAAAAAGGCTTCGAAAGTCGAGGATGATCCTGACAAAATGAAAGCGGAAGGCGAAAATCAGAAAAAGGAAGAATAGCAGGTTGTTAAGGGAAAATATATTCAATCTGTTATCAGATATCGGGGCGGTTTCCTGTGCCTCGTTGCCTGTTCATAACCATAGGCTGCTTCAATAAGCACAGGTTCGCTCCATGCTCTTCCGAAGAATGTGATCCCAACCGGCAGTTCGTTAATAAATCCCATCGGAACAGTTATTGCCGGGTATCCGGCAACAGCGGCAAGAGATGAACTGCCTCCCGTAAAATGATCTCCAAGTATGAGATCTGTCTTCCATGCAGGTCCCCCTGTAGGTGCTATAAGTGCATCCAGACGGTTTGAATTCATTATTTTATCAATACCATTTTCACGGGTGGCTTTGTGCATCTTCTCAAGTGCATTCAGATATTCAGGAGAGTTCAGGTCACCCTTGCTCTCTGCCTTAATAAAGATCTTCTGATCAAAGTGTTTCAGTTCAATACTGTCATTAATGTTAAACGCAATCAGGGCTTCCAGATTCCTGACAGGAGCTTTGTCACCCAGACCGGCCAGATATTTATTAAGTCCATCCCTGAACTCATAAAGAAGAACCTGGTATGAATGTCCATTATACTCTCTTCCCGCGGGTGCCTCAACTTCGATTATTTCAGCTCCTGCAGCCTGAATGTCCCTTACCGCTTCAGACATAAGGCTGTCGACACGATCAAAATATCCTCCCGAATTTTTTATCAAACCTATTCTTTTCCCTTTTAAACCATCAGCCACAAGATATTTCGAATAATCATTTAAATATTTACCTTCTGAACCGGTTGTTTTCAAATCTGACGGATCAATTCCGGTCAGTGCACCCAGGCATATTACTGCATCCTCAACTTTTCTTGCCATCGGCCCGGGAGTATCCTGTGTAAATGATATGGGGATAATACCGGTCCTGCTTAACAACCCGACTGTTGGTTTTATTCCCACTATCCCGTTATTGTTTGAAGGGCATACTATTGATCCGTTTGTTTCCGTTCCGATAGCAACCATACAGAGGTTGGCTGAAACAGCAACTCCGGATCCGGAACTTGAACCGCACGGATTCCTGTCGAGAATATAAGGGTTTTTAGTCTGACCTCCGACTCCGCTCCAGCCGCTCGATGATCTTTCTGCCCTGAAATTTGCCCATTCACTGAGATTGGCTTTCCCCAGTATCACAGCACCGGCTTCCCTCAGCTTTCCGGCTATGAAGCTGTCGGAACCGGCAAAAGATACTGCAAGCGCATTTGAACCTCCGGTTGTCGGCATATTATCACCGGTATCAATATTGTCTTTAAGAATAACAGGTACACCGTGAAGAGGCCCCCTCATCTTTCCTTCCTCAATCTCCCTGTCCAGTTCCTTGGCAATTGCCAGTGCATCGGGATTTACCATGATTATGGAATTGAGCTCAGGACCCGACATATCTATTTCATTTATCCTGTCAAGATATGCTTTCACGACATCGGTTACGGAATATTTCTTTTCCTTATAACCCTCCAGTAAACGCGATATTGTCATTTCCTCAAGCCACGAACTGACTGGTGTGACAGTTCTTTTAATATTGCTGACAGGCGACTGGCATGCTATTGCCATCAAAATAACTGCCGTTACAGCTGAAATATATCTTAAAGCCCTTTTTCTCATGGTATTACGATTTTGTACAAAATTATAACAGTGCCGTCTGTAAAATTATTATTTATTCCTCAATTTTAATATATTTGTTATATTAGGAATATTATTCTCATGTATCCGTAGTTGATTTTGAATATTTACCTGTCAGATGATTCCATTCAAATGAATAATATCTACTTTAAATTCCTCAGGATGGAGGCAGGGATTAAAGATCCGGTCATTGCAACTGTTATCGGTACAGAAGGATCAACGCCACAAAAACCGGGTAGTTCGGCAATCTTTGGAAATGGCGGGCTTATTACAGGGACTGTCGGCGGAGGTGTCGTTGAATGGAGGACACAGGAAATTTCACAGGAATGCGGGCAGTCAAAAATATCACGTTTTTTTCATTATAACCTTGATAAGGATACTTCGGAACCTGAAGAAGCAATTTGTGGTGGAAGTATCACAATATTAATTGATGCAGATCCGCTGGCTCACATACCGGTTTTTAAAGAAATTGACAAAACAATTGCTGACAGAGAGTCCGGATTGCTGATCACAAAAGTAACAGATAAGGGAAATAATTGTGTAAATATCGATCGTTACTGGTTGACCCGGGCAATAAAACCGGACCTGCATCCTGAAGTAATACGAAAAATTGAGCCGTTTTTATCAGAAATAAGGTCATCATATCATTCTGATAATTGCCGGAAGTTTGATTTGACCCTGCCTGGTGAAGAATCAGCTTCAACATTTTTTCTTGAAAACCTTTTCCCGATGCCTGAACTTATCATAGCAGGAGCCGGGCATGTTGGTAAAGCTCTCTCACATTTAGGCCGGATGCTGGGATTTGAGGTTACGGTCATCGATAACAGACATGAATATGCCAATTACGTAAATCTGCCTGATGCCGATCATGTAATAGTACAAGATATAGGACGGGCGATGGAGGAGATTAAAAAGAGTGATGAGACATATATCGTTATAGTGACAAGAGGTCATAGTGACGATTCATCTGCGCTGAGACCCTGCATCGGTTCATCTGCCCGATATGTGGGAATGATCGGAAGCAAACCGAAAGTTACCAGAATGCATTCAGATTTTATTCTTAACGGATGGGCAACAGAGGAAGAGTGGAGCAGAATTTATACTCCGATAGGTCTTGAAATAAAATCGAAGACAGTGGAGGAGATTGCTGTAAGTATTGCGGCACAGCTGGTACAGGTGAGGAATAATAAGAATTAAATGACGGTACGGATTGCTTCATCCCGCTTTTATACGCCGTAGGTTTACCGAAGGCGTATGGCGGGATTCGCAATGACGGTAAAGGTGAGGGTAATTTGTTATTCGCGGGACGGATTCTGCGTCCTGCTTGCAGCGGGATTCGCAATGACGGTAAAAATAGGGTTACGTTTGAATTTTATGGACGGGATTTGTGCCATAATACTTGCAGCCGGGGGATCGGTAAGGATGGGAACAGGGAAAATGCTTCTGCCATACCGGGGAAGAACTATTATCGAAAAAGTAATTGAAAATGTCCTGGCGGCCGGGATAACCCATGCTGTTGTTGTTACAGGTTCCGGGAAAGATGAAATTATCAAAGTGATAAGGAGATTCCCGGTTGAGCAGTGCTTTAATGACAAATGGAAGGAGGGAATGCTCTCCTCGGTTCAATGCGGGATCAGATCATTGCCTGAACAATGCAATGGAGCTGTGGTCTTTCTTGGTGATCAACCCATGATTGATGCATCGACAATTGAAGAATTAATTTATGCATATAATAAATCAGAAAAAAACATAATCATTCCGGTTTTTTTAAAAAAAAGAGGACATCCGATAATTATCGGAAGGAAATATTTCAATGAGATTGCAAAACTTAAACAGGATGAAGGATTGCGTATGCTGGCTCACAAATTCCCGGTTGATGTTCTTGAAGTGGAAACCGGTAACCAATCTATCCTTAAAGATATAGATACTCCTGAAGATTACATAAATGAATTAAATCAAATTGACTGATATGGAAGAAAAGTTGAGTTTTATCTTAAACGGGAAAAAGACGGAGGTCCTGATTGATACCTCACAAACCCTTTTATGGGTTTTAAGGAATCATTTCGGGCTCACCGGTACAAAGTACGGATGCGGCAACGGCTTTTGTGGTGCCTGCACGGTACTTATTGACAATGAACCGGTCAGATCCTGCCAGCTTGCAGTGGGAGATGTTGCCGGGAAAAATGTAATTACTATTGAAGGTCTTGAAAAAAGAGGAAGGCTCCATCCGGTGCAGAAAGCATTTATCGAAAATGAGGCTCTTCAGTGCGGATTCTGTACACCCGGAATGATACTTACGGCTGTTGGTCTTTTAGCCAGGAATCCTTCGCCGACACGACAGCAAATAATTGACGGTATGGAGGATAATCTGTGCCGTTGCGGTTCACATAACCGTATTATCGACGCAATTGAAGACGCATCCAAAGAAATCAAAGGAGGGAAGTAATCATGAAAGAAAAGGAAAAAATATCACCTGAAATTAACACAAATAGTGAAGGTACAGGGATGAAAAGAAGAAGCTTTATTAAACTTCTCGGGGGTGGAATAATCCTGTTCATCCGTCCATGGGAGGCAGTTGACCTGATGACCGCCCTGCCCCAGGAGAGAAGGACCCTTACAAAGGATTATAATGCTTTTCTTCATATTCAGCAGGATGGGGTGATAACCTGCTATACCGGTAAGATGGAAATGGGACAGGGTGTTATCACCTCCTTGCCGATGATGATGGCGGATGAGCTGAATGTCCCTGTTGAAAAAATAAAGATTATAATGGGAGACACCGAACTGTGTCCTTATGATGCAGGTACCTGGGGTTCGCAGACAACTCAGACGTTCGGTCCGGCTATGAGAGCTGCTCTTGCAGAAGCCAGAGCTGTCCTTGTAGAGATGGCATCGGTTCAGCTTGGTGTTCCGGTGGCTCGCCTCGAAGTACGGGATGGTATTATCATTGATACGGCAAATCCTAAGAAAAGAATAAGTTATGCTCAACTTGCCAAGGGTAAAAAACTTGAAAAATATCTTGATGTAAAACCCCCGGTAGAGGATTATACAAAATTCACCTGTGTTACAAAACCCCGTAATAAAGTGGATTCTTATGAGAAAGTGACAGGGAAAGCCAAATTTGCCGGCGATCTCAGACTTCCGGGGATGGTTTTTGCGAGGATACTGAGACCACCTTCACATGGTGCAAAGCTGAAATCGGCGGATGTCTCCGGGGCTGAGAAAATTGCAGGAGTTAAGGTGGTCAGGGATGGCGATTTAATAGCAGTCGTCAGTGAGAATCGTGATAAAGTTGATGAAGCTGTTGTCAAAATAGAAGCTGAGTATGAATTTGATGAACTTAAGGTTAATGACAAAACAATTTTTGACTGGATGCTAAGCGCTCCTTCAGCAGTAAATGTTGTCAGAAGTACAGGAAACATCGAAGAGGGTTATAAGATATCGGATACAATTTTCGAATCGGAATTTAATGATGTATATTGTGCACATGCACCCATCGAGACTCACACAGCACTGGCCAGATGGGAAGGAGACAAGGTTACTGTATGGGCTTCAACACAAACACCTTTTGGACTGCAGGATGGGCTGACAGGTGAGTTTAAATTGTCTCTTGAAAAAGTAAGGGTGATCGCACCATATACCGGCGGAGGTTTTGGAGGAAAAATTGCTTTCCAGCAGGGAATAGAGGCAGCAAGGATAGCCAGACTTACAGGAAAACCGGTAATGCTTGAGTGGACACGTGAAGAGGAATTTTTATATGATACCTACCACCCGGCCTCAGTAATCAAAATCAATTCGGGGATTGATAAGAAAGGAAATATAAAGATGTGGGATTATCATGTCTGGTATGCAGGAACACGAGGTGCTGATACAATATACGATGTACCGAATGCAAGTCTCACCAATTATACCAGAGGTAAAAATGCACCACCTGTTCATCCTGTCCTTACCGGTCCATGGCGTGCACCAAACAATAACACCAATACTTTCGCAAGGGAATCACAAATAGATATAATGGCTTCAAAAGCAGGTATTGATCCTCTTGAGTTCCGTCTGATGAATCTTAAGGACGAAAAGATGATAGATTGCCTGAAGGCAGTTGCAGATAAATTCGGATATAAGCCGGCTAAGACTCCAGGCGGAAGGGGAATAGGGATAGCATGCGGACATGATGCAAATACCTGGGTGGCTGAAATTGCAGAGGTTGAGGTTGATAAAGCTACCGGGAAAGTTAAGGTAAAACGAATTGCCTGCGCTCAGGATATGGGATTATGCGTAAATCCACAAGGTGCTTTATTGCAGATGGAAGGTTGTCTCGCAATGGGACTTGGATATACCCTAAGCGAGGAAATATTCTTTGAGGGAGGCAATATTCTTACACGTGGATTTGATACTTATGAAATACCCAGATTTTCATGGATCCCTAAAATCGAATGTGTCATATTGCCACGTAATGATAAACCTCCAAAGGGAGGTGGTGAACCTGCAATTATTGCTGTAGGGGCCGCCGTAGCAAATGCCATCTGTGATGCGACCGGAGCAAGATTGTTCAGGATGCCGATGACGCCCGCGAGAGTGTTGAATGCAATAAAAAAGGTGTAAGGGTGCAGGGGTGACGAAGTGACGAAGGGACGAAGAGACTAAGGGACAGAAGTGTTCGGATCAGGGAATCCTCCTGGGAGGGGTTAGGGGTGGGTTTTAAGACGAAGGGACGAAGAGAGTGGGAGAAGGGGAGAGGGTGAGAAGAGGAGAAGGGGAGACGGGGAGAAGAAGAGACG
>DNOQ01000195.1 GCA_003501665.1 Bacteroidales bacterium
TCTCATTCCGTTCAACCCGGCTTCCTGAAGAAGGAAATGTTATCTGAAGACTATCGGCATCAACAGTTATTTTATTAGTGGTTCCGGGATTCAGGATCTTATTAACCGGTACTATCAGCAATACCAGTACTAATCCTATTGAGGTCAGAGTAAATACGAGCTTTTTTCGCCTCGTAATCTTATTTTTCTCATTATCAATTTGCCTTATCTCATCCTCTCCATCATGGTTCTCCTCAGGTTCAGGCTCATCATCCGGTATGTACAGCTTTGAATCCTGATAGATCAAAGGATTGATTGATTCGTTGGATGCCACGCACATGAAAGAATCTTCAATTGAATTACCAGCAAAGAAACTTGTATAGAAAGTATCAGCGGCTTCCGTTGCATCTTTTAGAATCACTTTTTGATTCCATCCAAGAACCCAATCTGTATTTCGAGCAATTATCCGGGTCATACCGGCTGATTCACAAATGTTAAGAATAACAGCTTTTATATTATGCTTCAAGCTGAATATAGTTTCAAATTTCGAGTAAGGAATTTGTTCTGTATTTGAGAAAATTATTACTCCTTCATCCCCGTGCAATGAAAAGTGTATTAAATCATAATCCCCCGATGCAATGAATATTTTTAACTGCTGAAAATTTCTATCCTTGTCAAAAAAATGAACGATCTCAAATTTCTTTTTAAAGTCCTCACCATGGATATCAACATTCTCCGCATAAATTCTTTTCAGACAGTTTACATTCTCATCTATTTCACCGAAATTCTTGTAATCCCTGTAGATCTGTGATACTACAAGGATCCGGACCAGGCTTTCCTCAACTTGTTCTTTAACCTTACTTCCCATAATTACAACTGGATTGGTTAATAAAAAACCAGTATATCTCCTAACCTCAAATTTACCTTTTATTATTTATATACTTTGTGAATCCTTTGTGAAATCCTTTGTGCGACTCGTGGTTGATTTTTTCATCCACAAAGTTATTTCAAAGGTTCTGAAAGCTATCAGAATGACCAAGTAACATAAAGTAATACAATAAATTAAGAATATTTATGAATTAATCCGATTAATTCTAAATGATCTTATTCTAAGCTGTGGATTAAGAAATATCCGGATTTTTCATCAAGAATCACAAAAATCCGATAGTAAAGGCAGAAACATATAACACTTAATCCATGACAACAAAACTCAGTAAAATCACAATGCTCTCGGAGGATATGCTCCGGATTGCCAACGGTCTCCATGGTAAGCTATTAGATCTCAACACATTATGTTGTGATCATAATAATCCGGCACTTCTTGATGATGAAAAACCGGTCCTTAACATCAGCCGGGATCGGCTGGTTGATATTTTTGATTATTCAGAGAATCACTATTGCCTTTCACCCGGGCAGGTCATCAGATTCGGCAAATATTGCGGACTTGACCTGCCGGATCTGATTTCCCTGATGATCAAAGCCGAATGGGAAAGCCTTATTTCGACAATCGTAAGATACTCATCCACTGATCCGCAATTAAACCTGTCAACCGCCCTTCGCAATATAGAGTTTACTGACAAATATATCAGGGATTTCAAACCTGATACAGGAAAATTCTATCTCCTGATAAAGGATCTTACTCAAGGGGATAATGAAATAAGATACAGCGTGGTGAATTTCCTGATCAATGAACTGCTGGCAGGAAAGAAATTCCTGCGGGGAACAGGACAAACAGGCATAATATATTCTGACAGGAAAAATAATGAGCTGATAATGCTCGCGGAAGCGGATGAATCACAGAGGGAGGAGTATAACGAGCTGAAGATGAGATGGATTGAAAAATCTGCAGAACTGGAAGATTATCTTTTATTACTGGAACAGAAGAAAAGGTCCAACCTTAATTCTGAAGATAACTACTTCTCCCACTTTTGGAAGGAGGAAAGTGTGAAAGCTACACTGATCTGCCGTATTGAAAAACTAAAGATTGTCCTCTCGATAATGAAGGAAATGCCAGGACTTACTTACAGGGAACTGTTAACTATGGCTGATGACAGATTAAAGAGCGCGGAAACAAAGAAGAACATGATAAGAAAAAGAATTGCACGCAGTCAGAATTGCATTTATTCAGATTCATTTGGTATCAGGGACAGTTATATTACCGAAGATCTTAAAAACAAATATACGAAAGCGGTTAAGACCCTTTTGAAGGAAATATGGTTCTTATGCCATCCCGATACAAGTCCTGGATATGAAAATCTGAGTGATGAGAAAAAAAAGGAGATAGATAAGTTGTGGCTCAGGATCATGAGTTCAACAAAAGAGGAACAACAATCATATTCACCCGATATGCTTCTGTATCATGTCCCCGATATGGAACAGCTTGAATCTGTATATTATATGTTATGCAGGATACTTAATATCGATCCTAAACATTACGAAACCGGCAACCGTCTGGAATTTATGATAAGTACGGGAGCATCACTTAATGAACTCATTGAATTCCTTAAACACGAAATTGCACAAATCAGTCTGCAGCTGACAAATCTGGAACTTATCCAGGATGAATACACAAATGATATTCAGGCTCAGAAATACAGGCGGGCCAATGAAAATATAAGTAAACATACCGGGAAACTAAAAGAAGAGATCGGTGAATTGAGAAGCAGGTTACAATTGCTGAAAAATGAAATTATAAATCAATTAAAGAATGCCAACTGATGGATAACAAAAATGCATTACACCTCAGAAATAAAAGTGAAAGTCTTAGTCTGGGGAAGGATGAAGCCAGGAACCCGAAATCTTACCTGAGACATGAATACAAACCTGACTGTGAGCGTCATGGCATAAGGTCGGTAAATATGACCGGCAATAAGCGCTACCTGATAATTACCTTTACCAGTCATTTTGGATATATAAGGGTTATTGACCTTGAGAAACTGGAGCTTATGCCCTGCCAGTATACAGGGCACAGAAATTCCGTCAGAATGGTTGCGGTGTCAAAAACAAATAAATCTTTCATAACAGCCTCATGGGATGGCAGTTATCGACGGTTCGACCTATTGAAAGGCACTTGCGATAAAACACTGGGAGTAACAGGCCGGAGCCCGTCACTCTGCTTTGATAAGGATGAGACCCACATTTTGAGTGCATCCTACGATTCTGAAATATCATTAGGTGAGAATAATACAGGCCGGCGGTGGGATCTTGCCACAAATGAAATTGTTACTTACTACAGGCACTACAAACCCAGAAAAGAACCGGAATGTATAGATATCGCATGTGATAATCAGTATGTTTACAGTGGCTCGGATGATGGAATGGGTCTGAAATTCAATCTGCATACAGGAGAGATCGTATTAAAATATTTTGAATGTGATGCTAATATAAGGAAAATAGCACTTACCGATCACCTTTTTGCAGCTTCAGGCACCGATGGTTTGATAAGGGTACATGACAAGACCACCGGCGATATAGTCAGAACATTTTTTCACAGTAATACAGATGCCATGGATATCCGGATTTCAAAGGATGAAAAAAAGATCTGGAGCGGCAGTATGGATGGGACGATAAAGTGCTTTAACATAGTCAGCGGAGAAGAGTTATATCATATTAAAATCCATAATCACTGGATATGGAGCCTGTATCTTACCGGAGACAATCTACTTCTTGTCTCCGGTAGTTCAGACGGAACTGTTGCATTTATATCGGCCGATACAGGCCGTCTTCTTGCAAGGCTTGAATGTTTCCCTGTGGAAAATGAATTTATCTTTGAGTGTCCAC
>DNOQ01000260.1 GCA_003501665.1 Bacteroidales bacterium
GTGGATCTTTCAAAATAATTAATGGTTGAATTTCCCTTACGGTTAAAAGGTGCTATTTCCTGTATCGAGCGTATTTCACGTTTTAAATATTCGGCATCTTCCGGTTTAAGTGTTGTAATTTCCTGACCCGGTGAAGCCTGCTGACCCATCATTCCTCCGGAATTTGCATTTACCATAATACTTTCAAGGCCAAATTTCTTAACACGTTCCATTACAAGGTTTTTAGCGCCAAGACCCAGCGAAATGACCATTGTAAGCGCAATTATACCAATAATGATTCCCAACATCATTAGAAAAGAACGAAGTTTATATTTCGCGAGATTTTTCAATGCATTAATAATTATTCTCCTGGTTTTCATATCAGACCTCCTTTAATAATTTATTAAGTTCGTTTTCAGCTATCCGGGGTGAACTATTTACTCCATCACTTACTATTAAACCATCCGAGATTTTAATAATACGTTTGGCATGTTCCGCAATATCCTGTTCATGAGTGACAAGAACAATAGTCCGGCCTTCACTGTTCAGCTTCTGAAAGAGTGAAATGATCTCATAACCTGATCTGGTATCCAGATTTCCTGTAGGTTCATCAGCCAGGATTATTTCAGGGTCGTTTACAAGAGCACGGGCAATGGCAACCCTTTGCTGCTGGCCTCCCGAAAGCTCATTAGGGTGATGATGGATCCTGTCTTCAAGCCCTACTGAAACCAAAGCTTCTCTGGCGAGCTTTCTGATATTTACCTTGTCGGAATAAATAAGCGGCAGTTCTACATTCTCCAGGGCACTGGTTCTTGCAAGAAGATTATATGATTGAAATACAAATCCTATCTTCTGATTCCGCAATAATGCAAGCTCTTTATCTCCAAGGGTATTTACATCAACGCTATCAAATAACAAAGTTCCTGCCGTTGGTTTATCCAGACACCCGATGATATTCATTAATGTGGATTTCCCGGAGCCCGAAGATCCCATAATTGCAATCAGTTCTCCCTTGCGGATGTCGAGTGATACATCCCGCAGGGCAGCAACTTCTTCACTGGCACCTTTATTGTAAATCTTACTCAGCCCGTTTGCTTTGATAATTATATTTTCCATATTTTCTTCTACTGATAGGTTTGGTGATTATTATTTTTCTGTTATATTTCCGTAATTACGAGGCTGTCGCAAAAGCCTACTTATATCGTTCTACCCCTAAATCCCCCTGGGGGACTTTAAATTCTGCAATATATCTAACTTTCATTGTTTCTTTTTAATCTTTTTATTCCCAACTTCAGCATTGGCAGTCTTTAAGCCCCCCGCCGGGGGGTTTGGGGGTAAATCCTTCCCCGGGGGTTGGAAGGGTAAATTGGGACTTTTGAGACAGCCTCATTACTCCGGCAACAAAACTGTTTCTCCCTCATTAAGACCTTCTATTACTTCTGTATAAGTACCATCGGACCATCCTGGTTTTATTTTTCTTGATACCTGGGAATTGTTTTCAATGACTGTTACAAACCGTTCGCCTCTTTCCCTGATTATTGCTTTGTTGGGTACCGCGACAACATTCTTCCTGGTCTCGAGGAAAATTGTTACGGTTGCGGTCATTTCAGGTCTGATAATTTTATCCCTAAAGTCATTTATCTCCACCACAACTATGTAATTAACAACATTATCCTGAATTACTGCCTTGGGATAGATTGCTGTAACAGTACCTTTGAAATCAGTATCAGAATATGTATCAACGGTAAATACAGCTTCCTGCCCGACCTCAATTTTGCCAATATCCGTCTCATCCACGTATACCTGTACCTCCAGTCGTGTGAGATCAATAATATTTACAAAAGTAGGTGCAGAAAAACCTGCATTTACAGTCTCACCTTCCTGGGTGGAAACAGAAGCTATGACTCCCGATGTTAAAGCATATATTGAAGTGTATGATAGTTGAACTTTTGCCACTTCGGCATTGGCTTCTGCCTGTTTTAACTGAGCTTCTGCAATTTTAAATGAGTTTTCGGCAAGATCATATGTCTGCTGTGAAATATAGTTCTGCTCAAGCAATGATCTTTGTCTTTCCAGATTAAGTTTTGCATAATCATAATCGGCTTTAGCTTTATTAACTGCTGCCAGATTCTGGTTCAGCTTCGCCCTTAGTTCCGCATCATCAATTTCGGCAATAACCTGACCTGCTTTTACATAATCACCAATGTTTGCCCTGAGCTTTTTTACCACACCTGATATTCTTGAACCGACTTTCACCTCAGCGCCTACTTTGGGTTTAATTATTCCTGTTGCAAGAACCGCTGAACCTATGTCTCTTCTCACCGCAACAGTTGTCTGTAGTGATTTTCCATTTTTTTTGTCCGGTTTAAAAACAAACAACCATAATAAAAAGGCCGTGATCGTGATTAATAAAATGGTTATTAACAAAAGATATCTTTTCATTATAATAATATTAATCTTTTCCTATTTCCCGATAGTTCTTTCAAGTCCGGCATATGAGATCTTAAAATCAGCAAGAGCCTGAATATAATTCTGCTCAACCGTTACGAAAATCGTCTGTGCATCAGTCAGCTGAATTATAGAACCAACTCCTTCCTTATACTCACCTTCTGCAAGCATAAGATTTTCCCTTGCACTTTCAACTGCTTTGGATGTAGTTGATATTCTTTCAGTTGATTCTTTTACTGCAAGCCAGGCGTTCCATACTTCCTGATTTATTATCTGCTTTAACTGCTCAAAGTCCTTATCAAGACTTTTATATGCAAATTCTTCCTGATTAACACGGGCTTTGTTTAAGAATCCCTTAAATACGGGAACTGAAAGTGTCATCCCAAGCCACCAGTTTTGCTGTATTGATGTAACTGCAGTACCTGCAAAATTGTAATTTGCATTTGCACTAAGTGACGGATAATAACCACTCTTTGCTACCAGAATATTTTTTTGCTGTGCATCTAAAAGTGACTGGTGTTTTTTTATCTCGGACCGGGAATTAAGTGCTTCAGCCAAAAGTGAATCAAACGATTGCACAGGTATTTCATTTAAAATTGAAAGGTCGTCAGATAAATCAATCTGGTAATCTGAAGGCAATCCGAGCAGTTTATTAAGATTCCCATTTGCTGCAAGAAGGGTATTTACGGCTTTAATTCTGTTCAGTTCAGCATTTGCAAGTTCAACTTCGGATCTGAGTATATCGGAACGGGTTGCCATTCCTGCTTTTTGTTTTGCTCCTGCAAAATCCAGATGCAAACCTGAATTTTTAACCGCCTCATCAGCACTTTTCAGTATCCTTTCTGCCTGAAGTGTCCTGTAATATGCGTGGATAATGTTGAAAACCAGATCCTGTCTGTTAACTTCATGCTGATAAACAGTAGCCTGGTAATTATCCTTTGATGCACCATATAATGATTTCGTCCTGTATCCCTGAAAAATATTATAGGATGCTGTAATTCCTGTATTAAAATTATCATACCTCTGACTTCCATTTTGTTTTGAAAAAGCATCGGCATCTGAATTAAGACCTACAACAGGATAATACCCTGACAATGCTTCTTCAATTTTTGCCTCTGTCTCTTTAACCAGCAACTGCGAAGACTGAAACCCGGGATTGTTATTAAGTCCAAGTTCAATACATTGATCCAGACTTAACTTCTCCGGCAAATTAAACTGTGCAGCCAACCGGCTTACAATTAATAACATGGCAGTTATCAATATTATGTGTAAGGATTTTAAATTAATGACAAATGACGGGCTTATCTTCAATAACTTCTGCATTTCTATCAGATTTTAACCGCAAATTATAACAGATTTCCGGTTATGAGCAAGGGATTTAATAAGAAACTTAAATAAAATGATCAATATTAGCTGTAAACCACGCAGACTGCGTAATGACGAATGTCCCCCGAAGCGATTTTGTCAACAGGGCTAAATTATAATCCGGTCAGGAATCCACTTAAACGGCTCAATCAGGGGTAAACAAGGAATGACAATCTGAATTATTACTCATACTCTGATGTATTCGAATATCTCTTCAATAATTTCCAACCCTACGTTTTTTCCGGTTCCTTCATATTCCCGGTTGCCGTTTCTGTCAAATAATTGAATGTGGACCTCAGAATCTATACTCTCCTTTATTCTTCTCGACATTTCACCCGCAACAGGCGCTTTAAGATCGCAGAATGAATTTTTAATAACTTTTATCTTAAGTTCAGATGTTCTGTTTGTCAGAATAATTTCAAGTGTATCTTTATTGTTGCCGGTTATTGAAAAGACTGATTTACTATATGTGTTGTAAAGATAAAAATGCTTTTTGATGTACAGGAAAGAAATTAATCCGATAAAAAACTTTCCCATCCATGGGATCTTGGCTATCGAAAGCATAAAGGAAGTGTCATGCTCTTTAAAATTATTGCTTTGTATCCATATCCAGGCTTCCGGAAATGAGACTCCCCAATCCTTCTCTACATATCCTTTCCCCCCATTGAAACTGAACACATTATTATTGATTGATAACTCACCTGTGAGATCATGGTTTACGGATACTATTCCATGATTACATTCCATAAAAGGTACAAATGAGTACCAGCCCATGATTCCCGGAGAGAAAACACTTTTAGGATATCTGATGATATTACTAAAATCAATTTTACCCTTAACATTTGAACTTTCAGATTCAATGTCAAGCCATATACCACTCCGGGTAAATACTGATGAACCAACTTTAACAAAAAGGCCTTTCTTCTGCCAACTGAATTTGTCAAGCGGGTATCTTATATACTCAGTTTTACCTGTCGATCCATCCATTATCTGTATAAATGCATGAGGATCATTTTCAACCAGTGAAACTCCCGGAATGAATGAAAAAGTATGAGAAAGATCCCTGGTAACCTGTTTAAAATACCAGCCTTCAAAATAGTTTTTCCTGTTCAGACTGCCCTGAAATACCTCAGGTTTATATAAGCGTGTACACATGGAAAAAATTAATAGATGAAGATAAACAAAACTATCAATAAGATTGTTTAATTTCCAAAACCTGATATATTTGTTTATACCGATACCTTAATCCCAAATGTTGAAAAATGTATTACTTAAAAATCTGAATATTAACAGGCACATGAATCCGCGAGAGAATGATCATTTTCATCCTGCAGAAAATACACTGGAACCTTATGTGATCCTGGTTGATCAAAATGATAATCAGATTGGTATTGCCGGTAAGATGGAAGCACATGAAAAAGCACTTCTTCACAGGGCAGTGTCAGTGTTTATCCTGGATCAGGAGGGCAAATGGATCCTGCAACGCAGGGCATTTGATAAATATCATTCAAACGGACTATGGACAAATACCTGCTGTACCCACCCTCTGCCCGGGGAAACAAGTACTGCAGCCGCTGCCCGCCGTCTCAAAGAGGAAATGGGCTTAGAATGCAATCTTAATGAATTATTCTCCTTTACTTACAGGGAAAAGCTGGAAAAAGGACTTACTGAACATGAATTTGATCATGTTTTCTATGGTATCTCATCTAAAGATCCGGTAATAAATACTTCGGAGGTGGAAGACTGGAAAGCAGTATCATTTGATGATCTTTATACCGATATACGTGAAAATCCTTCAAACTATACTTACTGGTTTAAAAAAATCTATGAAAAAGTCAATTCCCGGATAA
>DNOQ01000094.1:0-1731 GCA_003501665.1 Bacteroidales bacterium
GGATCCAGAGCCACCCTGAAATATTTCATATACCATGCCGCAAATGCGCCCCTGAGAGCCGGTATGCCCCTGTAGCTCTGATAGGCGTGGTTGCGACCGTCGGAGGCGTTCTTCGCGAGAGCCTCAATTACGTTGGGTGCAGGTGGCATGTCAGGACTCCCTATTCCAAGGTTGATCACGTCAATGCCCTGCTGCCTCATGCGGGCTATCTCAGCCAGCTTGGATGAGAAATAGTACTCATTCACGAGCCCGGTGCGCGAGGCTGCTTTTATTACAGGTTTCTCCATCAGTTTCATGTTTTTGGCACTCTTCAGTTTTGTTCGCCTGAGTATGGCATCAAGCCCTGCCTGAATTCACCAACGATCTCCAGTCCCTCGGTCAGCGGTCTGATGGCGTCGAGAGCCATCCGGTACCTATGAAAATCGCTGAATAGCAGATCTATATGAAACAGGTACTCCCATGGTTTGCCCACAATGGGGAGTGACTGGATCCGGGTCAGACTGACCTGGTAGAAGGCAAGCACCGACAGCACCTGCGACAGTGAGCCTACCTTGTGTGGAAGCGAAAAGCATACCATTGCCTTGTCAGTGTTGTTTTCCATACTGATGTCGGGGGTCCCGTTCCTGTTGCCTGAGATGATAAGGAACCGGGTGAAATTCTGTCTGTCATCCTCGATCTCCTTTTTTATGATGCTCAGGTTGTACATCGCTGCTGCACTGCTGCTGGCAATAGCACCTATGCCGTACTGCTTCTTTTCGCTGATGAGCCTGGCGCTGAGGGCAGTGTCAATTGTCTCGACTACCTTCCCCCCCTCCTTTCTCATCTTCTCCAGAAAGAGGCTGCACTGTTGAATAGCCATCGGATGAGAGTGTATCTCATGAATATCATTCAAATGCTGACCGGGCAGGGCTATAAGGTTCTGAATGACGCGAAGGTAGATCTCCCCGGTCACTGACAGGTGCGACTTGCGCAGCAGCTCGTAGTTGGGGAGAATGCTTCCTGCCACGGAATTCTCGAAGGCCACTATGCCGTAACCGGCTTTTCTGCCCTTCACCAGGCGGAAAAGGTCATCGAAGGTGTCACAAGGCACGGTGGCAATCTCTTTCCCCGTGAAATATTCTATTGCCGCTATCTCATGAAACGATCCTCTCACACCCTGGATCGCAACACTGATCATTTCCTCTCCTGTTTTCATCTGACTGTCTCAAAAAAAAAGTCCCGCTTTTGCGGGACTGCCTTCATCATATTTCTTATTCTTTACACAGATATACAACTATTCAGTCCCTCTTTCCGGATGGTAGTAGAAAAAGTAAAAAGAAAATCCGTATGCTGTGTATGTTCTCATCATTTCGGACGCAAAAGTACACAAAAATCAGAAAAAACGGAATTGCGTGAAAAAAAATATTTGCATTCAGCATATTAATCGTGATTGATTAACAGCAGGCTGCACAGAAAATGCCACCGGGCTGGTCAGAAACGACGAGAGTCTTGCCGGGATTAATTAAAAATATCATAACGCTATTAGTCAAACCCGACAGCTGTAATTCAAATCAGAGTTTCAACCCTACTATAGTGATGTCGTCAACCTGGTCCTCCCGGCCCTGCCAGTTAAGGTAAGCATCCAGCAGTAACTGTTTTTGTGTTTTTAAAGGCTCCTTATGATTCCTCATCAGTAGTTCCTTTAATTGAGAGCGGCGGAATTTTCTCACTGGCTTCCCGCCAAATTGATCA
>DNOQ01000094.1:1754-7666 GCA_003501665.1 Bacteroidales bacterium
CATTATGGGGTGGGACGATAATGGCATTTTATCGCCCTTGAATTCAATGATTTCATTGTTACGTATAAGGTATGTTGAATTATTTGCACCCGAATATACCAGTCTTCTGCCATGCAGATCATAACTGATTAATGAGCCATCCATGCCATCTCCCACCTCGGGAAATATGCCTTTTTGCCCCAATGCTTCTATGATCTTTTCCCTTAACCGGTCTAAAATCAGGTGAGGATCAGTAATTTTTTCTCTGATTACCGTTTCATTCAGCAGGGTGACTCCCAAAATACTCATGAATGCACCCGGGATGCCATGACCGGTGCAATCAAAAACACCGATCAGGAATTTATTACCGATTTTATGCAACCAGTAGAAGTCGCCACTGACAATATCCCTTGGCAGGAAAAGGCAAAAATACTCGGGGAAAAGGGATAATCCGCTATGAGATGCCTTCATTACTGCTGTCTGAATTGCTTTTGCATATCGGATACTGCCTGTAATGAGCATGTTTTTATATTCAATCTCCCTGAGATTTCTTACAATCTCATCCCTGGCCTTTTTTATTTCGAGTTGTGTTTTAACCCTGATTAATAATTCACTCTTTATGAAGGGCTTTGTTATATAGTCTACGGCACCTGTTTCAAAGCCCTTGATTATACTATTTGTATCTGCTGTTGCTGTAATGAATATTATTGGTGTCTCCCGGGTGACCGGGTTTTTCTTTATCAATGAACACACACTGAACCCATCCATGCCGGGCATCATCACGTCAAGGAGAATCAGGTCAAAGTTTTTCTTTTCCAGCCATATTAATGCAGAATGACCATCAAGTGCAAATTCAACCGTCAATCCCTCATTCTGCAAAAACAGACCCAGGATCTGCAGGTTTTTCAGATTATCGTCAACAATTAAAACGGATGGCTGGCTAAGAACATTTTCCTGGTTCATCAGATAATCATGGTGTTTTTACCCACAGAATCCATGGTTGTATAATCCACAATCCTGTTGTGAAACAGCAGCTTAATTGAAGCGCCACCCTCAGGGTTGTTATCGATAATTATGTTCCCTCCATGTGCATCCATTATCATGCTGGCAATAGGGAGTCCTATCCCGGTGCTGTTGTCTATGTATGGATCTCCCGTAACAAACAGGTCAAATACCCGGTCAATGGCTCCTGCTGCGAATCCCGGTCCGCTATCTTTAATTTCGCATATAACAGTTTGATTATCAACATAGGTGTTGATTTCAATGACACTGTCCTGTGGAGAAAATGTTATTGCATTATCGAGTATAATAGCAATACAGTTTTTTATCAGGTCAGCCTCACCGGAAATAAAATAACCGGGTATTTTATCGGACCTTTTGATCTGAATATTTTCTGATTGAAGCTTTTCTTCGGCTTCATCCGTAACTTCATTAACCAGGCTTGAGATATGAATTCTGTCATTGCTTGGTTCATATTTTTCTGTCTTCAACCTTGTTATCAGGAGGGCATTTACTGAAAACCTTTCCAGTCTTTTGACAGAAATGTCAAGAATTTCAACCAGATCGCTTATTTCACTCGCAAAAACAGTCTCCTTCAGCAGCTCCAATGGACCAATGATCCCGTTAAGCGGAGTACGTATCTGGTGACTGATCAGGTTCAGGAATTCCGTTTTTGCCTTGTCGAGATCGAGTAGTTTCAGGTTTGTGGCCTCCAGCTTATCATTTGCTTCTTTCAGTTTTTGCGTTCGTTCAAGTACTTTTTCCTCAAGTGATTTGTTAAGCTTCTCAAGGTTTTCAAGACTGTCTTTCAGTGCAAGATGAGTCCTGACCCTTGCAAGAAGCTCCCTGCCATCGAATGGTTTGGTTATGTAATCCTGAGCCCCAAGTTCGAAACCCTTCAGTATGCTTTCCCTGTCTGACTCTGCCGACAGAAAAATGACAGGAACATTAATCAAATCAGGATTTGAACGTATTATACTGCATACTTCAAATCCATCCATCACGGGCATGTTAAGATCAAGCAGTATTAAGTCGAATTGTCTGGTATTCAGCCACTCAAGCGCTGCCCGGCCGTTGGTGGCAAATTCAATCTCATACTTGCTTTCCTGTAATAATTTGCCCAATACCTGAACATTCTGAGGGTTATCATCAACTATCAGAATTGAGGAGGAAAATGGTTGCACAACAAACTGACTAGTCATACCCTGGAAGTTTAGCAGATTCCTTTAAGTATTCAATGATACCTATATATTTATTTTTTAGATTTAGTATTGCTTCGATATTGAAACTATCTGCTGCAGTGACTAATTCCTTACCATAACCGCTAATGATACTTGAATTGTGATCCATTCCCAATTGAATCAGATTCTTCCCGAACTCACGGATTTCCCCTATGGGTTGCCTGACAGCAAATGTTTCCCAGGTTGAATATAAATCAGTCTCCAAGGAATGAATTAAACCTGGCCGGTTTGATATTTCGCCAATCAGGTCAACTTGCGGCAGGGATTCATCGGGTTCACCCTCCCTGGTTGATTTATATGGTAAAAATCTCATCAATTCATGGTATAGTTCGGCCACTTTAACAGGTTTCACAAGCAGTCCGGCAAATTCACTTTTATGTATCCGTTCTTTCTGATCCTTTAATACCGAGGCGGAATATGCGATGACAGGAATGTGTTTCAGTCTCTTATCGGCCTTTATTTTGTTCAACAGCCAGAACCCGTCCATTCCTGGCATGAGCACATCGGCAATGATGAGATCGGGAACGATTTCCTTTGCAATTTTATAGGCAGCACTACCATCTTTCGCATCAAATATCTCAATCCCGGAGGATTTAAGAGCATCTCTGAGATAGCTTCTGTTTTGTTCCATATCGTCAGCAACAATAATTGTTGATTTCTCAAAGACGATTTCTGAAGGATCAATCCTGATATCGACGTTTAGCATGGCGAAATCCCTCTGATATGCTATCCTGGGAATCCTTACGATAAATGTACTTCCCTTACCGGGCTGTGATTGAACAGTGATGGTCCCGTGCATGAGCGAGGCAAGCCTCCGGGTAATTGTAAGTCCCAATCCTGTACCTCCGTGATGTTCCTTACCTCTTTCCTGAACAAATGGTTTAAAAATAGCCTCCTGCAATGCTTTTGTTATCCCGATTCCGGTATCCTGAACTTCAATTACCAGATCAATTACTTCTTCTGCTTCATCTTTCGAGTATTTGACAATCTGAGGGTTTTCCGTAAATACCTTAAGCATAATATTACCCTCTGATGTAAACTTGATTGCATTTCCGATGAGATTAAAGACTATCTGCCGTACCCGCGCTTCATCAATTTTTATTCCGGCCGGTGTACCTGAAGAAATATCAAGAATGAATTTCAGCCCCTTCTCACCCACTTTATGAGCAAAAATCCTTTCAAACTCAGAGAAGAAAAAACAGGTGTCGACATAATCATATTTCAGATCAAGTTTTCCGGCTTCTATTTTTGACAGGTCAAGTATGTCGTTAATCAAAGTCAGGAGACTTCTTCCACTTGATTTGATTGAATTGATATAATTCTCCTGGGTCTGATCAACCTTTGTGGAGCTTAATAATTCCGAATAGCCCAATACTGCGTTCATGGGCGTTCGGATCTCATGGCTCATATTTGCCAGGAATTCACTTTTTGCCTTATTTGCCTCCTCTGCTTCTTTCTTTGCCTTATTAAGTTCTTTAGTCCGTTCATAAACGAGTTCCTCGAGGTGCTCACGGTATTTTTTCAACTCCTCCTGAACCTGTTTTCTCTCCGTAATATCCCTGCAACTGCCATACACCATTCCTCCTGGCAACAAGACCGAGTTCAGATCGGCAGTAACGTAGCTGCCATCTTTTCTTTGAAGATAGATTTCAGCATAAACTTTGCCCTCACGCAATAATTCCTTAAAAATCTCAAAGGATGTATCTGTTTTATCCGGTGGAGTAATGTCAAGGATTGCTTTACTCAGCATCTCGTCAGATGCATAACCAAGCATATCAGTTACCGCCTTATTGACATACTGGTACTTTCCCTTCTGATCGGTAATAAAAATGGCATCTGCCGAATTTTCCATTATTGACCGGAATTTTTCCTCGCTTTCGCGTAAAATCTCCTCCGCCTTCTTGAGTTCAGTTATATCGGTAATAGTCCCGACATAACCGATTAATTCATTATCTATCATTTCCGGCACAGCTTTGCCCATAACCCAGATTACACTCCCATCCGGTTTTACCAAACGGTATTCAGCACTGGATTCCTTTTTAAGACTCAGGTTATTTAACCATATTTCAGACAGATGCTCCCTGTCTTCAGGATGTACAATCTTCATCCAACCGGTTCCAAATGCCTCCTCAGGAGATAAACCTGATAACTCAGACCATGTAGGATTGACATATGTAGTATTGCCATCCGCATCAGTCCTGAAAATTCCCACTGGAGAAACAAGTGCAAGAGTCTCAAACAAATGCTGTATCTTGCTCAAAGCCCTGTCTGTGTTTTTTTGCTCGGTAATGTCTACAACGGTTCCATCATAAAAGAGAATTTTCCCCTCTGAATCGTAAATAGGTTTGGCACTCTCCCTGACGAAGATCTCTTTACCATCGCGACAAACCCAGACTGATTCCATGTCCTTAACCTCACCCTCTTTCTCGATCTGATCAGCGAATTGCTGGCGCTTAAGTACAGGTTCATAACCTGTTTTCTTAAGGTTCCTTTCGGAAAGTTCTTCAAAGGAGGAAAAACCCAACATTTTAACCAGTGTATTGTTTGCCAGTAATATCTCTCCCTGCGGGTTTGTCCTGTAAAGTCCGGCAACTGCATCATTGTATAAATTACGAAACCGTTCTTCACTTTCGTTGAGCGCTGCTTCGGCAAGTTTTCTCTCGGTGATGTCCCTTGATATTCCGAAAGTACCAATGATGTTTCCCTTTTTGTCGTGTAATGGCATTTTAACTGTGGCCACCCAGGTGTCTGGCCGGTCAGGATGTGTTTCTCTTTCTTCCAGGCTTAATGATTGCCCGGTACGGATGATCATCTGTTCATCTTCAAATGCCTGCATTGCATGTTCCCCGGTAAAAAAATCAGAGTCTGTCTTTCCTTTTGCCTGGCAGGGATCTTCCAGGTTAAAAGCATTTGCCTGAGCTTTATTTATCCTTATGAAACGGCTTTCGAGATCTTTGAAATAAATCCGATCAGGAAGGGTACTCATCAGGGAATAAACCAGGTACTTTTCCCAAATCAAAGCCTCCTCAGCCCTGATCCTCTCCGTAATGTCCAAAACTGTAAAAGTCACTCCCTTCAACAGGTCATCCTTATCGAGAGGGGCCGAACTCAGGATTACATTCAGTATTCTGCCATCCTTACATTTGAAACGTGTCTCCACTGAACCGGTACCTTTTTCCTTAATCTGCCTGTATTTCTCAATCCCCACACTTTCATATTCTTCATGTGTCACATAGACCATTTCAGAGTTCTTGCCGATAAGTTCCTTACGTGCATAACCTGTCATTATGCAGAAGGTGTCATTTACTTCCATCAGGACCCGGTTCACCGTCAGCCCTATCCCGACAGGTGCGGCACTGAAAATGCTTTGAAGTTTCTCCTCGCTTTCCTTTAATAGCAGTTCTCCGGCTCTTTTCTCCTTTTCTTTCAATTTCATTTCAAGAACCTCGTTGACTGCAAAAGGCAACCTGGCCGGATGATCCTTGATAATATAATCATCTGCCCCGGCTTTTAAGGACTCAACAGCTATCTCTTCATTCATTGAGCCGGTGTAAAGGATAAACGGTATTCCCGGATTAAACTCACGGGCATCTCCGAGTGCCTGCAAACCATTATATGAAGGCATCATATAGTCGGAAATGACAATATCCGGGCTGAACTCTTTAAGGGCTTTGATAAATTCGTCCCTGGTAT
>DNOQ01000223.1 GCA_003501665.1 Bacteroidales bacterium
ATGCTCCTCAGCAACTTCAGGGTCATCTTCATGGATATCCCCTCGGCGGAGATGACCAAGTATGCTGCCAACGCCATGCTTGCCACACGCATCAGCTTCATCAACGAGATAGCCAACCTCTGCGAGAAGGTGGGAGCCGACGTCTCGATGGTCAGGAAAGGTATCGGCACCGACTCCCGCATCGGCAGCAAGTTTCTCTATCCGGGTCCGGGATTCGGAGGCTCATGCTTCCCAAAGGATGTCAAGGCACTTATCCGTACCGGGAAGGACCACGGATCGCCGCTGACGCTGCTTGAATCCGTTGAGACAATCAATGAGCGGCAGAAGAAAGTGCTCTTCACCAAGTTCAGTGATTATTTTGGGGGAAATATCAGAGGTAAGAAGGCGGCCATCTGGGGCCTCTCGTACAAACCCGGCACCGATGACATGCGTGAGGCACCCTCACTGACACTCATCAGTCAGCTGCTGGAAGCCGGATGCACGGTGAAGGCATATGATCCTGCAGCCATGGATGAGGCCAGGCACAGGCTCGGAGACTCAATAGCGTATGCAGAAGATATCTATGATGCTGTTGAAGGAGCCGACGTCCTCTTCCATGTAACCGAGTGGAAGGAGTACCGGATGCCAGAGTGGCAGAAGGTGAAGTCACTCATGAGAACCCCCCTGCTGATCGACGGCCGGGGCGTTTTTGACAAAACCGCCCTCGAAGGCATCACCTACCTCCGTATCGGCTAGCCCCTGACTTTAGACTTGAAGACTTTAGACTTTACGACTAATAAAAAACTTGACTTGAATTTACTTTCTTCCTAAATTAGTAGTGTCTGATAAATACTACTGATCATGAAAAAGTTAAACGTTATTGCCGTAATGACCGTGGCGGGCATTCTGTTGACAGGCTGTGCCACGGTAAAGGTCTACTCTGATGCAGGACTGAAAAACGAAACCGGCCTTCGTTACTACACTCTTAAACCTTACCTGCTCGTGGAATACCAGGCAGAAAAGGATAACAAGGTCAGGACCTCGGTGATTTATATGCCCGACCTGACAGCGCCGCAATACATCAAGGTGAAACCGGGCATCGGCGCCAGTGAGCTGAAGATGACCTTCAGCAACAGCGCCCTTGAGAGTTACGGTGTGGCTACCGACTCCAAGATACCCGAGAGCATGGCTGCCTTTGCCGACATCCTTTCCAAGAGCGCATACGCGGCGCAGAACTTCTCCGGCACGCCGCCGAAGCCCTCCCCTGTGGAAGAACAGGCAACCCCATTCAGACTTTATGAAATCCTGCTTACTCCGGAAGGTACAGTCTTAAAGGAGGTAAAGCAATGAAGAACAGGATACTCAACCGCAAGATATGGGTCAGCGGCGTACCTCATAAGGTAGGCACCGGCTGGCTCGCCCCGCAGCCTGACCTGGGTGACTATACCCCCGCCAGCAAGCAGGTGACATCGTTCAGCAGAAAGCTCAAGCTCCCTCCGCAGACTGCTCCGCGGAAGAACCAGGGAGCACCGCTGCAGGTTGATTTGCGCGGATGGTGTTCACCCATTGAAAACCAGCTGGAACTGGGGAGCTGTACCTCCCACGCCGCTGCAGGTATGGTGGAATACTTTGAGAAACGGGCCTTCGGAAAGCATATTGATGCCTCCAGGCTCTTCCTCTACAAGACCACCCGCAACCTAATGCAGGTCTCGGGCGACACCGGCGCATGGCTGCGCGAGACCATGGGGGCCCTCGTCCTCTGCGGCGTTCCGGATGAGAAATATTGGCCCTACAAGATCAAGAACTTTGATGATGAACCTTCCGGCTTTGTCTATACCCTGGCCGAAAATTACTCAACTGTACAATACTTCTGTCACGATACACAGGGTTCAGACACACCAACAACCGATGTACTGGCATCAGTGAAGGGCTACCTGGCGGCCGGCATTCCCGCCATGTTCGGCTTTTGGGGATTTGAGTCGTTTGAAGATGCATCTGCACCCGGCGACATCCCCTATCCCTGCAAGGGAGAGAAAGCGCAGTGGGGTCATGCAGTCATGGCGGCAGGATATGACGACGACCGGAAGATCACAAACCTGAAGTGCAAAAAGGAGACCACCGGCGCTTTGCTGATACGCAACTCATGGGGCAAGGGCTGGGGCGACAACGGATATGGATGGCTGCCGTATGAATATGTGCTCAACGGCCTCGCACTCGATTTCTGGTCTGTCCTCAACATGAAATGGATAGACACAGGTAATTTCGGACTTTAGGCGAACCGCGGCTCACGTTTGAACATCTGGTCCTGCGAATTCGTCGCCAGGCACTTCAGAAGGTAAGAAAGAGCAGCTGAGGTCCCGGCAATAAGAACCGGCTTGACGGTTAGCCAGGAAAAGACTGCCCCGGTATCAAGAATATTGATGACACCTGTCAGCACAGCAGTGAGGAATGCGATGAGAAGACCCCTCGAAAAATCTTTCCAGTCGAGCGTAAGGAACTTTGATTTCATGACCTGAATTATTAAGTTTAACTTTCACGCTTATAAAGTTACACCACAAACCAACGCGAATCAAGAAAATCAGACCGTGAGACCCCAAGACCGCAAGCGAGGATCCGCCGAAGGGCGGAGACGAAGTCCCGATAGCGGACCTGTCCCGATAAAGTCGGGAGCGTATCGGGAACTAAAAGACCCGGTGTATGTAACCCAGCCCTCCATGCCGCCGCTGGAGGAGTTTACCGTATACCTCCATCAGATATGGGAGAGCAGGATTCTTACCAACAACGGGCCGTTCCATCAGCAGTTTGAGAAAGAGCTGGCTGATTACCTCGGGGTGAAGTATCTCTCGCTCTTTGCCAACGGCACACTGGCGCTTGTGACGGCCTTGCAGGCCCTGAAGGTCTCCGGCGAGGTCATCACCACCCCTTTCAGCTTCGTGGCAACAACTCATTCGCTGTGGTGGAACAACATCAGGCCGGTGTTCGTTGATATCGAGCCCGAACGGTTCACAATTGACCCCGCCCGCATAGAGGCGGCAATCACTCCCAACACCACGGCCATCATGGCTGTTCATGTATATGGCAATCCGTGTTACACCGACGCCATACAGAAGATTGCCGACACCTACGGTCTTAAGGTGATCTATGACGCTGCCCATGCGTTCGGGGTGAAGGAGAACGGGGTCTCCGTGCTCAACTGCGGCGACCTGTCGATACTGAGTTTTCATGCCACCAAGCGTTTCAGCACCATTGAGGGCGGGGCCATTGTCTGTCATGATGAGAAGACGAAAAAGCGTATCGACTTCCTGAAGAATTTCGGGTTTGCCGATGAGGTCACGGTGGTTGGGCCGGGCATCAACGCCAAGATGAATGAGCTGCAGGCTGCCTTTGGCCTGGTGCAATTAAGGCATATTGATGACTATATTATTCGGTGCGGTAAGCTTGCCGGCCTCTACCGCGAACGGCTGTCGGGTATAAAGGGTCTGAGGCTTCCCGTGGAGCCACAGGGAGTGCGGCATTCGCATACCTACTTCCCTGTTCTTGTAGATGAGAAGGAGTATGGCGAGAGTCGGGATGCGGTATACGAGCGTTTAAGGAGTTACAATATTTATGGCAGGAGATATTTTTATCCTTTGATCAGCAATTTCCCGACATACCGGGGATTGCCTTCTGCCGTGCCGGAGAACCTGCCGGTAGCCAACAGGGCATCGGGACAGGTCATCTGTCTGCCGCTTTATCCGCATCTGGAGGCAGAAGTTGTTGAGACGGTGTGTGAGGTACTGGGAGATGGGAGGTGATATGGGCAACTCGTTTTATTCGCTTGAGGAGCTGGCTTTGCTGGGGTTGAAGTGGTACGGCGAGAATGTGCTGATCAGCCGTTATGCCAGGTTTTATTCACCGGGGACAATCGAGGTTGGCAGTCATGTACGCATAGATGACTTTTGTATTTTATCAGGAAATATCAGGCTCGGCAGCCACATTCACATCTCGGCATACAGTGCCTTATATGGCAGGTTTGGCATAGTGATGGAGGACTATTCGGGGCTTTCTCCGCGATGTACTGTTTTCAGTGCCAGTGATGATTTCTCGGGCGATTATCTCATAGGACCCATGGTAGATGAGTCATTGACGCATGTCACCGGCGGCGAGGTCAGGATAGGAAGGTTTTCGCAGTTAGGCAGCGGTTGCATGGTCATGCCAGGAGTGACCATTGGCGAGGGAGTGACAGTGGGGGCAATGTCACTGGTATTAGACAATCTTGATGAGTGGAAAATTTTTAAAGGGATTCCTGCAAAGTATCACAAAGACCGCCACAAGAAGTTGCTTGATTTGATTTAGTCGGGCATATAATAGTCACCCCGGTACAGGGAGAAGGACCTGGATCCGATTCCAGCAAAGCTTTACTGATGAAACGAATACTCATTGTCTTCGGAACTCGTCCTGAAGCCATTAAGATGGCTCCGGTTGTAAAGGAGTTTCAGAGGCATCCTGATCATTTTGAGACTGTGGTGTGTGTCACTGCCCAGCACCGCGAGATGCTTGACCAGGTGCTCAGGATCTTTGACATTGTTCCGGATATTGACCTGAATATCATGCAGGCAGGACAGGATCTCACCGATGTGACGACGCGTGTACTGACCGGTATGAAAGATGTATTGAAGGAGGTCAGGCCTGATGTGGTTTTCGTACATGGAGATACCACCACATCGGCAGCGACAGCCCTGGCAGCTTTCTATCAGCAGATACCGGTGGCCCATGTTGAAGCCGGTTTAAGGACACACAATATTTACAGTCCCTGGCCGGAGGAAGTGAACAGGCAGATCACAGGGCGAATAGCAACCTGGCATTTTGCTCCAACATCATTAAACAGGCAAAACCTGATCAGAGAAGGAGTACCTGATGACAGAATTATTGTTACAGGGAATACGGTGATTGATGCACTTTACATGGTATTGGATAAGATAGCAAACACTCCCGGAATTGTTGAAGAGATTGAAAAAGAACTGGATGCAAATAGTTTACCAGTTCCGTTAGTGCGAAAATGGAATGGCAATGAAGGTGAGCGAAGAATGGTTTTGATTACAGGTCACCGACGCGAAAACTTTGGAGAAGGATTCATTAATATCTGTGAAGCCATCCGGGACCTTGCGAACGACCATCAGGATGTTGATTTTGTCTATCCTGTTCATATGAATCCAAATGTCAGAAAGCCGGTTCAAGAGATATTGGAGATAAAGGGCAGTAGCTCTGAAAAGAATATTTACCTGATTGAGCCGGTTCAGTATCTGCCATTTGTTTACCTGATGCAGAAGTGCGTACTTGTCCTTACTGATAGTGGCGGTATCCAGGAAGAAGCTCCAGGGCTTGGCAAGCCGGTATTGGTAATGCGCAATGAAACAGAAAGACCTGAAGGAGTAGATGCCGGTACAGTGAAACTTACTGGGACTGACAAAAACATCATAATAGATGAAGTTCATCGTCTACTCACTAATCATCAATATTACACAAGCATGTCTGGAGCCATAAATCCATACGGGGATGGGAAAGCAGGCAACAAGATAATTGGATCAATATTATTGGTTTTATAAAATGATACAATTATCAAAACTCGATTATAGAATTCCAAATTGGGATGCCAAATCACTCATTGACAGGGTTTGCCCAATATGCAATAAAAAGGGAGAATCTGTTTTTATGACACATGATAACTTTATAGTCAATAAATGTAGTTGTTGTGGAACTTATTTTGTTTCTCCAGCTCCGGAGATTGAAAGTTTAAACAGGTTTTATTCAACTTATTTTAAAAATCATAGCAGTATTCCGAAATTAACATCGGAGCAATTAAAACAAAATTACAATATGATAATTCATCTAACCCTTCTTATTATGTACTGCTTACTGACCAATGACCGATCATTTATGCCAAATGCTAAACTAAGAACTACAACCAATTAAAAAGGTTCAGCGTGTTGAGCGTATGTATAGAAGTTGAAAGATGACCTCAAAGGTGATAAGATTTAGTGACTTACGTATTCAATAATGGCAGTGATTACCAATGATAATTATAAAACAATAATCAGTTGAAAGCACTAACCTGTCCAATTTGCGGCAATTCAACAACTAACCAGATATATGTAGCGAAAGAAATGATGCTTGGCCTATTTGATGAATTTGAATATTTTCAATGCTCCAATTGTGGATGTCTTCAAATATCGGATATGGTTGAAAATCTTTCAAAGTACTATCCTGAAAATTACTATTCGTTTTCAACCAAGAGAATAAAAAGCAAAATCGAGGAAAAGGTAAAAAACACTATCAAAGGGCAAATAATTAAGTATAAAATTGGTAGGGCAACACTAGTGGGTTATATCCTTTCAAGGGTTTTTAATAATTTTTATTGGATATTTAAAGGACTATGCGATTACAATTCTAAAATATTAGATATCGGATGTGGAAACGGGAACCTTCTATTGGAACTTAATGCGATGGGATTTAATAGATTGAAGGGATTAGATCCGTTTATTTCAAAAGATATTAACTATTTGGAGGGGGTGACTGTTGAAAAAAAGGAAATCTCAGACATTGATGAAACATTTGACCTTATAATGTTCCATCATTCATTTGAACACATAGGCAATCCAGAAGAAGTTCTACGAAAAATCTATGATTGTTTGAATCCAAAATCTTATGTACTAATTCGTATTCCGGTTTCATCATGTTACGCTTTCAGAAAATATGGAATTAACTGGGTCCAATTGGATGCTCCAAGGCACTTTTTCCTCCATACCCCTGTCAGTATAAATATCCTTGCTGAGCGAACACACTTTAAAGTTGTAAGAACGATTTACGATTCAACGTCATTTCAATTTTCCGGTAGTATAAAATATGAGAATAATTATACAGGTTATCAGGTGTACGAATTTTCAAAAAAACAATTAAAGTACTTCGAAAAGGAAGCCAAACATTTAAATAATATTCATGATGGTGATTCAGCTTGTTTTTACCTACAAAAAGGGTAGTTATTTAATTGGATTTAAAACTAAAAAGCAATTGACTTCTCAAAAAGGGATTCATATTTGTTGATGCTTGGACTCATCACTGGACATAAGTTCATTGGTGTATTATTCGTGAAATTATGGATTTGGAAACCATAAGAAATAGACTTTTAGCTAATAACGTTGGACAGATTTACTTTTCCGGATCTTTTCTGAGACTAAAGAATTCTGTTACTTTCAGAAGGGTCTTTGCTGGAACATTCTGGAATGCCCTACTTAATATTTACGGTAAGGGCATTTCTTTTATTGGTACTGTAATAATCATAAGACTTCTCGGACGGGAGGCTTTTGGTGAGTTTGGCATGTTGAATACAACCATTTCAATGTTTGGCATGTTCACCACCTTTAGCATCAGCCAGACAGCCACAAAATATATTGCACAATACAGAAATAGTGACAAGAATAAAGCAGGAAGAATTATTGGACTTTCATTCCTTTTTTCCGCATCACTTGGAATCCTAGTCTTTCTTATGGTGTCAATATTTGCTGATGTCATTGCAGAAAAATCACTTAATGCTCCGAATCTTTCGGGATACCTTAAAATAATGGCAATAGGGCTGCTCTTTGGAGCTGTTAACGGAGCACAAAACGGTATTATTAGCGGATTTGAGGCCTTTAAAACCAATGCTCTGGTTGGAGTTCTTTCAGGTACTGTTTTGACAGTATTTAAGGTTTTACTGACCTATTTTTATGGCTTCAGGGGTGCTGTTTTCGGCATGACTGCTGAACCGGTTTTTACATACCTCATAACCATGATAGTTACCAGAAAAGTAATGCATCGCAATCAGACGAGAATTTTATTCAAGGGGGCATTAAGTGAGTTGACTATTTTGTTTAACTATAGTCTGCCATCGCTTCTTACAGGGTTGCTGGTTTTCCCAACAAATTGGTATACATTGACAATTCTGGCAAAATCTGACGGAGGGTACAGTGAGGTTGGTGCTTATAATGCTGCAAATCAGTGGTATAATGTAATGATATTTATACCTTATATCTTGGTTTCAACATTTCTGCCTGTTTTCTCTGAAATGTTATCGAAAAATCAAAAAGATGAAGTAAACAGAATCATCAAAAATGCCCTACTTCTGATAACCGCGATATTTATTTTACTATCCTTGATTTTCTTGGTATTTGGGGAAAAAATCACTTTGATATACGGAAGCGAATTTAAGGGCACCGGGTTTCTGCTTGCAGTAGCTGTTTTTACTTTATTGCCACAGGCAATTATTATAGTTCTCAGTAATCTTGTTGCTGCAATGGACAAAATGTGGTTTGTCTTCTGGGTAAATGCAGTATGGTGTATAGCCTTTATTGGGTTTACCTATTTATTCATTTCATCAGGAGCACTTGGTCTTTTGCTTGCAAGGCTGGCGGCATTTTTGGGAAGTCTAATTCTTATGGGTTACTATTATCATAACTGGAAGACAACACAGGAAAAAGTTATTCGATGAAAACAAAAATCACAAATGCTATTTTCTCATTATTTCTAAGGGTTTTATTGAAATATGGGGTAGATAAAGCAAATTCTCATGTAATAAAAATAATTTGTGCGGACTTATTCAGGTATACTGGAATTTATGATCAAAAGTTAATAGCGAGAGAAGCAATAAGCAATCCTGGTTTCAGGTTCACTCTATTTCTGAGAATCTGTGAAGCAAAGCCAAAATCAATGCTAAGGAAAAGAATTCATGCTTTTTCTTATTTTTTTCATCGAAAATACTTTTTAGAATACGGGTATCAGATTCCAGTAGGCACGAAGATTGGGAGAGGGTTTCAGATATTACATTTTGGACACATAATATTTAACCCAAATGTAATAATAGGTGAGAACTGCACGATTTTTCCAGGAGTTACAATTGGACAGGACAAAAATGGTCTTACTCCCAAAATAGGTGATAAAGTATGGATTGGATCAAACTCAGTAATAGCTGGGGGGGGGGGGGTAAATATTGGTAATAATGTTTTAATAGCACCCGGTAGTTTAGTTAATTTCGATGTGCCTGACAATAGTTTGGTAATAGGTAATCCGGGCAAATATGTAATTAAAAGCGAGAGAATAATTGAGGGATATCTTAATAATATGATTTGAAATGATATCAATCATTATATGTACGGTTAATTTAAAGAGCATTAAAGAAATTGAAAAAAACGTATCAAACACGATAGGTGTCGAATTTGAGCTAATTATCATTGATAACAGCAGATCTCAGTACGATATTTTTCAGGCATACAATATTGGAGCTAAAAGAAGCCAATACTCCATCCTATGTTTTATGCACGATGACCTTGTTTATCACAGTAATAACTGGGGGCACGAGGTGATCAAACATTTTAATTCTTCGAATACGGGGATGATTGGGGTAGGTGGTACACGGTTTCTTAGTAATATCCCCACAATTTGGTGGGCAGGTGGACACAAATATTTCCATTCAGAGTCGGGAACAGTCTGTCATAATTGTATTGATACCAATAAAAATGAGCCCAGTAATAGTAAACTTAACTTCATAAATCCTGAAAACAGCGAACGTTCAAGGGTTGTTATTTTAGATGGCTTATGGTTTTGTATTAGGAAGAGTCTTTTTGAAGAAATTGAATTTGATGAAGGTAATTACAAAGGATTTCATTTTTATGATTTGGATATATGCATGCAAGTCAATATACTTAAGTATGATATCTTTTGTATATTTAACATTAGACTAGAGCATATTTCTTCAAGTACCCTCAACGAAGAATGGATCAAGAATTGTAATATATTTTATAAAAAATGGAAATCAAGATTACCGATGACCTACGTTAATCTACCGTTTAAACAATTGATATCAATTGAAATCAAAGCTCTTATACTCTTAAGAAACATATATGCAATTAATAAGACCCCCTTTTCATATCTTACTTTTTATAGGAATATTTCGATGCTTAATCTACTTTCATTTAACCTTAAGAGATTACTTTATATTAATTAGGCGTTAATTAAGAGAATTGAAAGTTAAAAAATGATTCAAGGAGATTTAATAATAAATAAATGGGATTATCAAGTTGAATTATTTGCGAGATACTTTTGTGCTCATGCACGTTTACCAAAAGATTCTAAGTTTACTCTCCTTGATGTAGGCTGCGGAACAGGATCAGCATTAAGAATTATTAAGACTGAATATCCGCAGTCTGATTTGTATGGTTGTGATATTGAGCCTGAACACATAAGAATCTCGGAGCAATTAAATGGGCAATATGGGAAGTATTTCATATCCGACATTGAGAACCTGAAATCTTATTGGGACATTCTCTATCTTTCCAATGTTCTGGAGCATTTGAAGGATTGGCGAAGAATGATCTCCCAACTTTTATCTAACACAAATAGGCTCTATATACTTGTTCCTTTTAGAGAAAGGATTACTTTTTTGCCTGAGGACAATTCTGATCATAGCTATCATTTGAATAGCTTTGACACGGAATCTTTTTCTTATTTAGAAAACCTGGATTATTTGGTAGAATATCGGGTTATTACTACACCTTATGCATGGGGTTCAGGGCCTGTGCGTAACTTATTTTATAAATACAGTGTATTTGGCAGCCCAAATGAATATCGAAGTGAATTGCTTGTTTGCATTACTCGCCGAAACGCGTTGGTTACTAAGCCATTTCATTCAAGAATCAAGGCAACAAATCAAATTGTATTCAAAACATTGATTCCAATCTATTTCAAAAAGTATGTAAAGTCTAGAGAACTTTAGTGCCATCCATTCTTTGTTACTGAATATATTGATATGAAAATTGCAATAGTGACCTATTCATTAAAAATTGGAGGAGTTGAGAGTGTGATTTTTAGTTTGGGTAAAGAATTGATTAACAAAGGATTTGAAGTCGAAATCATTGAAACACTTGAAAAGGGTATATGGAAAACTTATTTTCAGTCAAATGGATTTAAGGTTGTCAGTATTGTGAAAAACCCATTAATGAGCTCCATCCGGCATGCAGATCAAGTAGCGACTTACTTGAAAAGTTTTGACATATTATTACTCAATGATTCCCCCTATGCACAAAGCGTTATTGGAAAACTAAGCGCACAAAGCCTGGTATTTCCAATAGTCCATTTGCCTTTATCTTCCATGGCTCTTAATGCCACGGGGAATAAAGGGCAATGGAACAAGATTGTCGCTGTTAGTCCATTAATAAAGGAGTTTTTGCTAAATGAAGTAGATTGGCTTAATGAAACTGACATTAAGTGTATTTCAAATGGAATTAATACGCAAGAGTTTAGTCCGATTGAACGGGATATCAGAGAAAAGAAGAAGGTTCTGTTTTTAGGTAGGCTGACTGAACAAAAGGGGGTAATGATGCTTCCCCAAATTATAGACCAGATAAGAAACCATCGAGGACTTGATTGCCTTGATGTATATGGTGCAGGGCCTTTGGAAAAGGAGTTGAAATCAGCTATTGACGGATTGAAATTAAAAAGCATAATCAATGTAAAAGGAGCAATTGAGCACACGTTGGTAAGCCAAATAATTCCCGATTATGATATTTTACTTATGACTTCTTTTCAGGAAGGCCATCCAATTGTATTGCTTGAGGCAATGGCTTGTGGCATTGTTCCTGTTGTTTCACTCCTTTCTGGATCAACCGATATTGTTGTGAAACATGGTGAAAACGGTTATTTATGTGATCCGGGAAATACAAAACAGTTCGCCACCGATCTGAGTCTCGCAATTGATAATTCAAGGCTTGACGAGATGGCTTACAATGCAAGGCTTACAATTGAAAAACAGTTTAGCATTGAAACGATGTGTAATGAATATATCACTTTGTTTACTAGCTTGAATTTTCCTCAACCTGTAAGAACCGGTCAAGTTGATAAGACATTGCTGGGTGATTATCCGGCATTGCCATCGATACTTGTAAGGCCGATGCGTAAGACTTTAAAATTGCTTAGACAAATGCTTTAGCTCCATTTTCTAATTGCAGAATTGTTTATGAGAATCCTCTTTATAACAGTCGCTTTTGCTCCGAACGAATTTTCAGAAAGTATTGTAAACAGTAAGTTGGTTTTAGCTTTTAAGGCAGCGGGGCATCAGGTTGATGTAATCAGCCGAGGCAATATTGGTCTAACATATTCTTCCTCTTGGACTGAACCCTGGTATTCTTTGGAGGCAGACACATCTCAAATTGATTACGAATTGGGAAGTAAGGTCCATCGTATAGTAGATTACCTATTATCTTCAATTCAATTTTTATATCCATTGGAAGGAATTAGGTGGATCAGACGTGCATATTTGAAAGGGGAGCAGTTGATCCAAACGAAAACATATGATATTATTATGACACGGTCCCCGTCAGATATACCTCATGTCGTTGGATTAGCATTAAAAAGAAAATATAAAATTCCTTGGATTGCTAATTGGAATGACCCAAGTAATGGCATTATTCCGGAACCCTATAAAAATAATCCCAACAAGATCACAAACTATATCTCACGGTATTTTACACAGAAGGAATTAAATAAAGCAGATTTTGTGACATTCCCATGTGAGCGGCTAAGAGGCCGATTTGTTGAATATTTTGATGTTTCTACTGAAAAATCTGCAATTATTCCTCACATTGGACTAAGTCTAATTAATTCTGTACCCAAACCTTATTCTTATGATACTTTGACCATTTGTCATGCAGGAAGTCTTTCCGAAGAAAGGAATCCGGAAGTTCTGTTTAGGAACATTGCAAGGATCAATAAAGAATCAGGAAAGTCCATTATCAGACTTACCATTATAGGGATAGCAGATCCCCAGATAATGAAACTAATTGAAAAGTATTCTATAGAACAGGAGGTTAGAATTATTAAAGGGAAGTCGTATTTTGAAACTCTTACATTTATGGCAGAATATGATATACTATGTGTAATTGAAGCAAGGATGAAAGATGGCATTTATCTTCCAAGTAAACTTTCGGATTATGTGTACCTAAAGAAACCCATACTTTGCGTATCTCCTTCGAATGGGACTTTAGTTGATATTATCAATGAATACGGAGGGGGTCTGGTTGTAAACAATGACTTGGATGAGAGCGTATATCAGGGCCTTTGTGAATTGTTGAATTCTAAGAAAGACAATACATTAATGAAGAAATTTTATAGTCCAAAACTTGCACACTATTTATCACGGTATAAAATCCTTAATGAGTATGATACCATATTTAATAATCTTCTTGGGAATTAGTACTTAATAGACAAAAAGGGAAATTCAATGTACACTTTGCAAAGTCATCCGTCAATCAATAGTCCTTTTAACTTAACAAGAACTTGATGTGTTCTAGATCAACTTACCTTTATGTGCAGGTACATTTTTCAATAAAAACAGATTTTAATGGTAGACATACTTGTCTTTGCAAAAAGGAGATTCGATAAACTTATTATCGATCTTAAATTTTCATCCATGGCTTATAAATGGAGGCAGAAAAACAGACACAATAAGACATTTGCAGCTAGATTTTTCCCTGTAGATAGGGTAATCGTCGGCATAAATACATATGGGATGTTGGATGTCAGGTCATTTTGTAAAAATGCCGGAGAAATGCTGAAAATTGGTTCATATGTTTCAATTGCTGATGGAGTAATTTTCATTTTAGGGGGGCAACACCAGACAAACACGATTACTACTTTTCCGCTTAAGTCATATTTTACCAGAATTGATAATGCACTTGACTCAGGTTCTAAAGGACCTATTGAAATTGAAGATGAAGTATGGATTGGAATGAATGCAATTATTCTATCAGGAGTTAAAATTGGTCATGGATCAATAATTGGTGCAGGTTCTGTTGTTACAAAAAGCATTCCTCCTTTTGCCGTAGCAGCTGGCAATCCAGCAAAAGTCATAAAAAACAGATTTTCTCTCGAGATAATATCTAAGATTAAGGATATTAGAATGATTGATATTCCTGAATGGTTGATTCAAGATAATTTTGAGCTCTTATACAAGCAAATTAACGAGGACGAATCTGTTATTGATTCTATAAAGCAGTTGATGAAGCTTTGACACAATTCATAATATAGCGAGAGGTATTTATAATCAAACAGGAATGAATATGTTTTAGCTCTCCTTTAATAAAAGCAAGAATCGTATGGCGGGATATCGTTTTTTCAGTACAAAGAATAGTGTTTGGGGGAAGCTCATAACAGGGTGAAAGTAGCTATTTTAATTCCTTGTTTAAAACGTGGTGGCACTGAACTTCAGTCCCTAAGTCTTTCGGCCGTCTTAAGGTCTTGTAGCCTTTCAGTTCAGGTAATATGTTACTTCGAGTATGATGAATTAGTTGTAGAAGATTTTAAAAATGCAGGAGTTGAAGTTAAATTACTGAATCTAAATAGAGAATCAGGTTGCTTAAGACTGATTAACAATCTTTGGCAGGAAATAAGATCAGAGAAACCAGATAACGTAAATGTCCAATATATGGCTCCAGGCGCCTTGCCAATTATTGCTGCACGGTTGGCAGGTGTAAAAACAATATTTGCTACAGTCCATCAACCTTATACGACCTCACACGGGTTATTGGCAAAATTGATCCTCAGAGCCGTTTCGATACTGGCGACAAAGTTTATTTCCGTTTCACAGAATGCCGAGAAAAGCTGGTTCGGAGCTTCCACTCTCTTTGATGAAACAAAACCTTTGAAGCTACACCCTCACCATTTTACAATTCATAACTCGATTGACACTGACAAAATCAGCAAAATAGTTTCCGAAGTCAGCATTTCTGAATTGAAAAGCGAGCTTTATATTCCGGCAGACATCCCCGTGATAGGTGCAGTGTCAAGACTGCGCCAGGAAAAGGGCATTGACATACTTCTGGAAGCTTTTACGCTTTTAGTCAGAAGTGGCGAAAGGGCCCATCTTCTTCTGGTTGGTTCAGGTCCTGACGAAAAGAAATTAGAAGAAACGGTTCAGACGTACGGTTTGACTTCAAGCATCACCCTTTACGGTGAGGCAGATTGGGCGAAGGCGATGCAACTTATGTCTATTATGGACATCATCGCTATTCCCTCACTTTTTGAAGGTTTCGGCCTTTCCGCGGTCGAGGCAATGGCCATGGGAAAACCCGTGATTGCTTCAGACACATCCGGGCTGAAAGAAGTGGTCGTACACGGAGAAACGGGGTTTTTGTTCCCGGTTGGTAACGTAACGACTCTGAAGGTGGCTATTGAAAAACTCATCAGAGAACCGCAACTCAGAGAACGCCTTGGCACTACAGGAAAAGAAAGAGTCCTGAAAAACTTCAGTCTCGATCTTTACAATAGAAAAATTAAAGTATTATATAATATTCAGCCTTAATTTTTGGCTCTTGTACTTCCGACTTCTACGCCCTGCTTCCTATTAATACCTGGCAGATCTCACGCATGAAAACTAAATAGCTTTGCATAGCCGTCTTAAACTATTCTATTCGGCATTACTGCTGACTACGCTCCTCCCTTATATTTCGTTCATTCTCCCCTTTATACCCGGTCAGATATTCGGTTTTAACCTAACTGGGTGGGCATGGATGATTATGCTGCTCATAACAGTGATTAACCTTTTCAGAACAAAAACCGTTGAATTTCCAATAGTATTTTGGCTCCCATGGATACTTTATATGGCTGTTTATCTTGTAGTTGATTTTTCATTTCTTGGGCTTCAGCTTACATTTCAGTATACATTACCAATTTTAATCGGGGTAGTTGCATCAGGATTAGTTTTAACTGAAGAAGATATTAAATGGCTCTTCAAGTGGTTTGGAAGACTTTGCATCACAATATATGCAATGTTTGTATATGGTTATTTCTTAAAAGGGGGGTATGGCCCGTCTGCTGCCTCCACCACGATGCTTTTTACAGTTCCGGTCAGTATATTTTCGGCATTCTGGTTCATGACAAGAGGTAAAATCTATTTGCTGTTGATTGGCATAATATTTCTGGCGTCTGTCCTCCAGATGACCAGGATGGGAATTGCCGCTACTTCAGCAGTCTTTATTCTTCATTTTGCCAATAATAGCCTTAAAGGCAAGATTCTGTTTGGGGTAATAGGTATACTGGCTTTCCTGGCAGTATTCAACTCTAAACCGTTTCAGGAAAAGACATTTTACGGCGGAAAGGGAACACTTGAGGACCTGACTTTAAACTACTATGATAATCCGGATATCCGGAGCAGCGGGAGGATTTCATGGAAGAAAGCCCTAGAGCCTGGCCTCAGGGCAAGGCCTGTTTGGGGCAATGGCCCGAGAGCAGATAATGCCTTTCTGTCCAAAATAACCAGAATGAGAGGTGGAGAAGCACATAATGATTACCTGTCTGTAAGGTTCAACTACGGGTATGTAGGCCTGAGTCTTCTCCTTTTTGGATTCGCCGGCACATTCATATCACTTTACAAGGTCTCAAGACGAAATTCAGAGAGTTATTATATACGGCTCCTCTCAACCTCAACCCTTACCTTGTATATTAGTTTCCTTATGTTCATGTATACGGATAACATTCTGAAATACACTATCTATTTCCCGAATTATTTCTTTGCCCTGATCGGCATTGTTTATAACCTTAAGCGCAATGAAGATATCAGTGGTAATACCGCTATACAATAAGGCAGACACTATCCAGAGGGCACTGAATTCAATCTTCTGTCAGACCGTTCAGCCTGAGGAAATTGTCGTTGTCAACGATGGCTCAACAGATTGTTCTGAAACGATAGTACGAGGACCTAACCATCCGCTTGTGAGGCTCATTTCTCAACTAAACCTGGGCGTCTCAGCTGCAAGAAACAGGGGTATTGCTGAATCAAAAAATGAATGGATCGCCTTCCTTGATGCTGATGATGAATGGCTGCCGGAATTTTTGGAGACGATCACAAAATTAGCAGTTAAATATCCGGAATGTTCAGTACTTGCATCATCTTATTTTCTTCAGGATCATACCGGACGTAAACGACAGTCTTATGTAAACAACCTTCCCTTCACAGGTGATGAGGGTGTATTGACCAATTATTTTTTGGCTGCAGCCAGTTCTGAACCCCCGATAAATTCTTCTTCTGTTGTGATTAAAAGTTCATCTTTGGAATCTATCGGAGGATTTCCAACAGGAATTACTTCCGGTGAAGACCTCCTGACATGGGCAAGACTAGCGTCAACCAACCTTATCGCTTATTGTACGAAACCACTTTCAATTTTTTTTCTGGATTCGGCTTACACATATATTGATAAGCCTAACCGAATCCCTCAAATTCCTGATTTGGTCGGCATAGGACTGGCATCGCTGGCTAAACTTAACCGGAGAACTCCTGGCATTAAACTTTATGTGGCGCACTGGCATAAAATGCGTGCCTCGATCTATCTCAGACTGGGAATGAAGAAAGAGGCGCTTTTAGATAGCATAAAATCTCTGACATTCAGGCCTCTTAATAGCCGGATATTTATATATTTCATAATGCTCCTCTTGCCCAAGTCTTTGATAGCTAAAATTTTTAAAAGATTTGGTAATACATGAAAATTGTCTTTATACATACTGATTTCCGGATTTACTGGCCTGCAAGGCTAAATGCATTAAATACTTTCCTGAAAAGTAAGGGTATCGATTTAGATGTTATTGAAATTGCAGGTGGCGGAAGTCCATATAATTTTGCCGCCACAAGTAATAATAAGCCATCATTCTGGCACTGCCTGTTCCCAGACAAAAGGATGGAAGAGATACCGCCAGGTGTTGCCAATAAGGCTTTACGTGAGAAACTTGATGAATTGATGCCGGACATTGTTTTTTCGGGCGCCATCGCATTCCCTTCTGGCGCCGCCTCGGTGAGGTGGGCAGCAGAAAAGGGACGAAAAGTAGTAGTCTTCGATAATGCCCGATTGCAGGATGTTCCAAGAAAATGGTATGTCAATTTTATTAAAAGACGGATTTACTCATCTGTCGACGGTATTTTCTGCCCCGCGCCTGCTTGGAATGAAACTTTCAAATATTTCGGATTTCATGATAAACAGATCTTTTATGGGCTTAATGCGGTTGATAATTCATTCTGGGCTGAAAATTTGGGCATAAGAGCAATAAATCTACCAGCGAGATATATATTAACAGCCGGCCGGCAGGTTCCTAAAAAGAATTTTCTCTTCTTGCTGAAAGCATTTAATAAATACTACAACCAGGTGAAGGACCCTGCTTCGCTTGTTCTTGTCGGCAATGGACCAAAAAGGGAAATTCTGGAGGATTACACAAGAAAACATGGTATTAGTCTTATAAACTTCATGCCTTTTCTCTCTCAGGAGGAGTTGAGTTACGTTTATCACAGTGCACTATTTTTTGTACTTCCAAGTAAATTTGGAGAAACGTGGGGCAATGTTGTAAACGAGGCAATGGCATCTGGACTGCCAGTGCTTGTAAGTGAACAGGTCGGATGCTCCTCTACTTTGGTAAAACCTGGTATTAATGGCTTTACCTTTTCATCTCATGACGAGGAAGAGCTGGCGAATCTCTTTATCAAAGTTACGTCCTTAGAGGAGAAGGAAAGAGAAGCTATGGGATCAATGTCTAAGGAAATCATCTCGGAATGGGGCCTTGAGCGATTCTGTACAGGGGTTGAAGAGGCTATACTTTATGTTTCAGGTAGGGATAAGAAAACCTCTGATTTATTCAGCAGGATTATTATTAGACTCTGGAAGGGCAGGTACAGACCAACTTAAATCAGGAATTTTGAAAGTAGTCTTCGTGCATACTGATTTTCGAATCTACTGGCCTTCAAGGCTGATGGTTCTCAATCACTTTCTTCATAAACATAATATCGCTTTTGATGTGATTGAAATCGCAGGGGCCGGCAGTCCGTATTGGTTTGCAACGGGTGAGGCTGATTATCAAACATTTTGGCACTGCCTCTTTAAAGATAAAAAGATTGAAGAGCTACCCGCAGGCTCTGCAGGTAAAGCCGTCCGGAGAAAGTTGGATGTACTTATGCCAGATATTGTATTTGCCGGAGCGATTGCCTTTCCATCGGGAGCAGCATGTGTAAGATGGGCAAATGAAAACAGAAAAAAGTGTGTCGTTTTTGACGATGCCCGTCTTAAAGATGTGCCGAGGAGATGGTATGTCAATTTCATAAAAAGAAGAGTCTATTCAGGCGTTGATGCTATCTTTTGTCCAGCCCCTGCCTGGAATGAAACATTCCGCTATTTCGGATTTCTCGATGATCAAATCTTCCATGGCCTAAATGTGGTTGATAATAACTTCTGGGAAATAAAGCAGGCTAAATACAGTAAACCGAAGACAAGGGAGAATTATTTCCTTACCATTGGCAGATATGTAGCGAAGAAGAATTTTATTGTGCTGCTGAAAGCATATCGCAGGTATGTGAACAGAGCAACAAATCCAAGGCATCTGGTTATTGTGGGGGACGGTCCTGATAATGACTCCCTGAAGTCAGCTACCTTAGCTATGGATCTTCAAAACCTGGTCCATTTCCATCCATTCCTGTCCCAGACAGAACTGCGGTCATTTTATCAAAACGCCTCCTGGTTTATTCTTCCCAGCAGGTATGGGGAAACATGGGGTTTAGTAGTGAATGAAGCAATGGCATCCGGGCTACCGGTTATTGTCAGTGACCAGGTTGGCTGTGCTTCTACTCTTGTGAAAGATTGTGTAAACGGATACACCTTTTCACCTGAAAATGAAGAAGAATTGGCCACTATCTTACTCAAAGCCGCAACAATACCGGAGGAGGATCGTGAGAATATGGGCCTGAAGTCGCAGGAGATTATTTCAGATTGGAATCTTGATCGATTCTGCACAGGTGTCAATGAAGCATTGCATTTTGTTACTGACAGAGATAAAAGGAATCCTGATCTTCTCGGAAGATTAGTCATGAAGGTATGGAAAGGCCGGTACAGACCGGTTTAACTAAATCTCTTTTGAAAAAAATTCTATTCATACTTCATTATCCGCCTCCTGTACATGGTTCTGCTGTTGTTGGGGGATTGATTAAGGGGAGCAAGACAATAAACAGCTCCTTTAACTGTCGATATATCAACTTGGGCACATCAGCTTCGGTTAAGGATATAGGACATAATGGCATCAAAAAAATCTTACGTTATATTTCTCTAATCTGCCAAGTCAAAAAGCAACTTTTGACAGACAGGCCTGATCTCTGCTATTTCACACCAACCGCAGCCGGACAGGGATTCTATAAAGATGCCCTGTTGATAGCCATCGTGAAACTGTTCGAAATTAAAGCGGTTTTTCATTACCATAACAAGGGTGTCAGCGTCAGGCAAGTGAATCGATTTGATAACTTTCTTTATCGCATGGCCTTCAAAAATACAAGAGTCATTCTTCTTTCAAGGTATCTGTTTCCGGATATTCAGAAGTATGTTCCGGAAGAGAAGGTGTACTATTGCCCGAATGGGATCCCCGAGACTAAAAGAGAAAGGCAAAAGGTGCCCTCCTACGCCAAGCCTAAGGTGGTTAAAAAGGGCAAAAGTGAAGGATCTGTTGTTGAATTGTTGTTTCTGTCTCATTTGATCGAATCAAAGGGTGTATTTGTTCTTATAGACGCCTGTAGTTTATTACGCGACCGAGGAATTAAATTCCACTGTACAATTGCAGGAGGAGATGCTGAGTTAACAAAACAGGATGTCGAAACCATTGTTGCCGAAAAAGAGTTATCATCTATTATTTCTGTCGTTGGGCCAAAACATGGAGAAGAAAAAATAATAGTCTTTTCTGAGACAGATATTTTTATTCTGCCTACCTTTTTCCACAACGAGTGCATGCCGCTAGCCTTGCTAGAAGCCATGCAATATTCGCTGCCAATCCTCTCCACCTTTGAAGGTGCTATACCTGATGTTGTTGACAACGGTGTCACCGGATTTCTTGTGCCACAGAAAGATGTAAAGATACTGGCAGAAAAACTGGAGACACTGATAAAAGACTCAGATCTTCGTAAGAGCATGGGAGCTGCAGGTCGGGCTAAATATGAACGCGAATTCACCCTTGAAAGATTTGAAAACAGAATGGCAGAAATACTTAACCAGATCGCAAATGCCTGAAATAAAAAGTGATCTTCTTTCTATAATAACCCTTAAAACCAAAGGCAATGAAAACGCTTAAATGGATCGCATACCTGTCTTCAGGTATCGGATTACTTCTCGTTCTGCTGGGATCAATCTCGGCTGTCTTTCACATCCACATCCTGCAGGTAAACTACATGCCCAGCTTTTTCCAGGGGGCAAACAGTTTCTTCCTCATCACAATCGTAATATTCCTGTATCTGCATCTTTGCAAGACTAAACCGGAATAAATTTCCGGCAGCCCTCCTCGAATCTTCCTTTCCGGCAGCTTCTGCCAAACCATGAATCGTCTTGCTGTTTAACTCCTTTGAATATTTTCTCTTCCTCCCGGCAGTAGTCCTGCTTTATTTCCTGCTGCCATTCCGATGGAGAAACCCGTTCCTCCTCATAGCCTCCTATTACTTCTATATGAGCTGGAAATGGGAGTTCGGATTCCTTATGCTCTTTACTTCGGCAGCCAACTACTTCGCAGGAATAAAAATCAGTACCTCTGCCAACCGGAAAACCAAACGCCTCTGGCTCACACTGGCAATAGTGGCATCACTCGGAGTACTGGTATATTTCAAGTATGCCAACTTCTTTATCGCTGAGGCCATTGCCCTTCTCAAAACCCTAGGCATCAACGCAAGAGAGTCCTACCTGAAGGTCATTTTGCCCGTAGGCATCTCATTCTTTACATTCCAGGCTCTCAGCTACACCATCGACCTCTACAAGGGGAAAATGCATCTTGAGAAGAACTTCATCAACTTCACCCTCTTCGTCTCCTTCTTCCCCCAGCTCGTTGCCGGCCCAATAGAACGCGCCTCAAACCTGCTGGACCAGTTCAAAAAGGAACAACACTTCTCATCCGACAGGCTTATCGAGGGGTCAAAACTGGTCCTGTGGGGCCTGTTCAAAAAGGTTGTCATTGCCGACCGGCTGGCGACATACGTTGAACAGATATACGCCTCACCCGAGATTTACGGAGGAAGTACTCTCTTCCTGGCCACATTCTTCTTCGCATTCCAGATATACTGCGACTTCAGCGGATACTCCGACATAGCCATCGGCAGCGCCCATATCCTCGGATTCAGACTGATGCAGAACTTTAACCTACCCTACCTGGCAACATCTATAAAGGATTTCTGGCACCGCTGGCATATATCCCTCTCAACCTGGTTCGCCGATTATGTCTATAAACCCCTCGGCGGAAACAGGGCATCAACTGTAAGATGGATGTTCAATATCTTGGCAGTCTACCTGGTAAGCGGATTATGGCATGGGGCAAACTGGACATTCATAATATGGGGAGGGATCTTCGGGGCGCTATACCTGGCAGAGCATGCCGGCGACAGACTGCTGAGAATTGCCGGTGCCGCTGATTTTTTCTACCGGTCAAAGACAATACACGTAGTCAGGGTGGCAGTAGTTTTTATTGCCGTCCTGGTATCATGGGTGTTCTTCAGGGCAGACAGCATGGGCGATGCAACGGGGATTGTTGCCAAAATGTTCACGGGATGGAACGTTATGCCATTTCTGGGCTCATCAGCTTTCGACACGGTCCTCGGGCTGGCGCTGATCATCCTGCTCTGGTTTATACAGGTCTTACAGTACAGGGGTATCGTTTCCATATACATGAGTCCTTCCGGCCTGTCACGTCCGCTGCGCTGGGCAGGATATGCGCTCATGCTTGTCATGATTGCCATGCTGGGCGTCACATCGGAACAGTTTATCTACTTCCAGTTTTAGACGGTGAACAGTCCATTGCCTCTCATATTTGACCTAAGGAACGAAAGTCGCCTCTGCCGCAACATCATAAGGGTGATGGTGTTCCTTGCTCTCTTCATTGTGCTTGATCTGTCAGTGTCTGCCATACTGCTGCGGGGCACGGAACGTTTCTACGGCCTGGGCAGCGATGCGGACATCGTGATGATTGGCCACTCCCACCTGATGCTGGCCGTGGACAAGGTGGCCCTCGGGGAGCAGACCGGACTTAAGGTTGCCAAATATACACGCGAGGGTGTTAACATGGCCGACAGGAAGGTTATGGCGGAGCAGTTCTTCGTCAATGCCGCAGAGACTCCTGAGGTTGTAATACTGAGCATTGACCCGTGGCTGTTTTCGGGTGAGGGACTCAGCCTTAACTCATGGAAGCTCTTCCTTCCATTCATGAATAACAAAGAGGTTGACAGCTATATAAAGAATTCTGCCGGCAGGAGATTTGATTACCTGCGGTATAAATATATCCGGACAAGCAGGTTTAACGCGCAGCTGCTTAATGCTTCGGTCAGGGGCTGGCTAAGCAACTGGGATAACCTGAAGTACGGTGTGATAGACACGTCCAGATACTCTGATGAGGAGTCGTTGCGCGCGTTCCGGCCGATCACCTTTGACCGGGGTCTGATGGATGATTTTGCCACCACATTGGATTTTCTCAATGACCAGGGAGCGAAGGTTCTGCTGCTTAACACGCCCGTATGGGAACCGTTGGTCAGGGCAAACCAATCGGGGTACGACAGGTCCATGCTGCTAATTGATTCAATTGCCGGCATACATTGTCCCGATGCAGAGATCATTGATCTTGTGCCGCAGTTTGCAGGCCAGACTGAACTATTCTTTGATCCCATTCACATGAATCCGGAGGGGCAGAGGGAGGTTACTAATGCACTGGCCGGTCGGGTAAAAGAAATGTTGCCTGAAGCTCTGAAATATTAGGAAGATATAGATTTAACAGTATTGGCAATGAACCATGTCAGGGTTTAGTCAAGGGAGAGCGTAAAATTTATAAATCTATAATTGGCTGGGCATGAAATACAGGATGTACGTCGATGAAGTTGGCAATCCGGACCTTGAAAGTTCCACAGACGAGAATCACCGGTTTCTATCCCTCACAGGAGTGATAATCGAACTTGGTTATGTAGCAGCAGTCCTCTCTCCTGAACTTGAGTCACTTAAAACAAGATTTTTCGGTTCTCACCCCGACGACCCTGTTGTTTTTCACCGAAAGGAACTATTATATAAAAAACCTCCCTTTTCGTGCCTTGCGGATAAGGAAACTGAAGTCAGGTTTAATAGACAACTTCTTGAAAAGCTTAGAGAATGGCAATACAAAGTCATTACCGTAATTATTGATAAAAGGGAGCATTCTGAAAAATACTCTCAATGGCGATATGATCCCTACCATTATTGTCTGGAAATTCTCATAGAGCGGTACAGGCTTTTTCTGGACATTAACAACGCAATGGGTGATGTGATGGTAGAATCCAGGGGCGCCAAAGAAGATATGCGCCTTAAAAGATCATTCAGGAGAATTATGGAGTTGGGGACAAACAACCTTCCGGCTGATGATTTATCGGCACACCTGACCTCATTGGAGCTTAAGGTCAAATCGAAACAGGCAAATATTGCCGGTTTACAGGTAGCTGATATGGTAGCTCATCCGGCACGCAGATGGTGTTTCAGACAGTTCTTTGATCTGGTAGACACCCGTCAGACATTTGGAGATCAGGTAATAGAAATTCTGGAGTGTGATAAGTTCTTTAGATATAGGGGAACTATAAGATCATACGGTGCAAAGAAACTGCCATAAAAAAACCCCGTTTCCGGGGCAAGGGCCTTACAACCCTCCACCTCCACTTAAGTGGATTAATACAAAGCTAATAAATCTCTTGTTAAAAACAAAATTAAACCGGTTTTTTTTATGCTTCTCAGTGGGTACGAAATAAAACCCGCAAATATTGACAGGCTTGTACATCAGCTGTCAATGAAGTATGACCCCTCCCCGAGACAGGTCAGTGCATGGCAGGAGACTTTCAGGATCGTCAGCTGCATAACACAGGCAAACAGGCAGTTTGATCAGGTCCGAAAGCGGTCTCTGCCAGTTTCATGTCCTCGGACTTGAATTCTGCATGCCGGTTGTAGTGTGGAAGGCAGATCTAAAATTTTACGATGGTGGCTGGAAGTACGATCTCCTGGATTATACGGAGAATCACAGCAAACTCGGATACATTCATAATGCTTACAGGGTTCTGCTGACACGGGGAAGGGACTGGGTAATCCTTTATTTTCCTGATATATGGGAATTAAACTCAACATATGAATATTTCAGGAACGCCGGATTCATTGAACTGTCAGGTTTGAAGAACTGACAGCGAATTAACACTGTATGCGCAAAACGGGTCTGATTATTCTGGTGGTCTCTCTGGTATTATTGATAACCGGAGTTGGCAGCTGCCGCAGAGTGGGTAGCTGGCTGGCAAAGGAGGAGGTGCCTTCTCACGCTGACGCCATCGTGTTGCTGATGGGTAACTTCACTGACAGAGTACTGCAGGCGGCTGATCTTTACAACGCAGGCAGGGCCGACAGGCTGATAATCGTTGAGGAGAGCATGGGCGGCTACCAGGGGCTCATTGAAAGAGGAGTGACAATCATCAGCCATACCTCCCAGGCGGTGAACAGCTGTGTTGCCCTTGGGGTGCCGGCTGACAGCATCACCGTCCTGCCGGGCAATGCACGCAGCACCCTTGACGAGGCATTGATAGTAAGGGATTATCTGATATCCAATCCCGGTATTGACACCCTGACACTTGTCTCATCACCATATCACCTCCGGCGCGCATCAATGATCTTCAGGAAGGCGGTGGGAGGAGCCGGTGCACCTGTTGTAATTGGCTGCAGCGGAAGCGGTAACTATACCTCTTTCAACGCGGAAAGATGGTGGAGGAGCAAGGAGGATATCCAGCATGTTATGACGGAGCTGATTAAAATCGGGAGCTTACGGCTTGTCGAGGGGAGAAAGCTCCGGAACGATGAGTGAATTTTCAGAACAGGGTTTAAAAGGTTTGTCCCGGGATTACCAGATGAGCAGGGAGAATTCAGTTACTATACTCGGATACAGGGTATACGCAGGCAGCAGTGAGT
>DNOQ01000499.1 GCA_003501665.1 Bacteroidales bacterium
CCATAGATAAGCTCGCTGGACGGATTGCCAAGCATATGAACACCGAGCACCTCTTTGTTCTTTGCACCTACCAGTACTTTGCATAATCCGGTTCCTGCTTCGTTTTCTGCAACGAAACGGCCTGAATAAGTCATAGGTAATGTGGCCACCTTAAAGTCAATCTTCTTCTCCTTTGCCGCCTCTTCAGTCAGGCCTGCGCCAGAGATTTCGGGATTGGTATAAACCACTGACGGGATTGCGTTATAGCGCATACGATCAGGACGGCCAGTCAGGTTATTTACAACAACCTCGCCTTCACGGCTTGCTGTATGGGCCAGCATCGAAAACCCTGTCACATCACCTGCAGCAAAAACATTGGGTATGTTGGTGCGCATCCTGTCATCAACCTTTATTGCCCTTCTGACAAGTTCAACGCCGATGTTTTCCAGTCCGAAACCGTCTGTCACCGGGGCACGCCCCACACATACCAGGATCTTGTCTCCTGTCACAGATGATTGCTTATCATCCTTATCAAAAACCACTTCATTGCCATTTATAGAAGTCACCCTGGAAGAGAGATTGAATTGTATACCCTTTTTCGTATAAATTTCCCGGAACATTACGCATAGTTCACGGTCCATTCCTGTAAGGATCTCGTCAAGCATTTCAATAACCGTTACTCTTGTTCCTAGAGTATTGAAGAAGCTGGCAAACTCCATCCCTATTACACCTCCGCCTACGATAAGTAGCGATTCCGGAGGTGTTTTCAAATTGAGTATCTCCCTGCTGGTGAGAATGGCTTCGTTTGTCATGTCAAGTCCAGGGATCTTCGGCATAAATGTTTCGGAACCGGTACAGACAAGAAGATTTTTAGCAACATATACATTATCGCACACTGCGATTTTTATTCCTTCGGATGTACGACTCCGGATAATGGCTTCGCCCTTTATGATTTCAACATTATGTTCTTTCATTCTGGCAGCAACACCCATTACCATTTTTTTCACCACCTTGTTTTTGCGGGCCATCATCTTCTGAAAATCAAAGGTTACACCGGTTGCGGATACACCGTATTTTTCCGCATGCAGTGCATTTTCGTACAGCTTAGCACTGTATAAAAGCGTCTTTGTAGGGATACAGCCCTCATTCAGGCAAACGCCGCCAAGATCTTTCTTCTCAAAGAGAACTACTTTAAGTCCTTTTGCTCCGGCCTTTTCAGCAGCGACATAACCTGCCGGGCCTCCGCCAATAATTGCCAGATCATACCTTTGTTCCATAATTTCTTTTTATGATGGGATTACTTCAGTTAATATCAAATTCGAGATTTTCTATTTCCACTGCCACCTGTTTTACGAACCTCGTTGCCTCTCCCCCGTCGATGGCACGATGATCATACGTGAGGCTCAGCCCGAGATATGGAACGAAACCAATAATACCGTCACCCAGATCTTTCGGGCGAAGTACAATAGTGTTCACTCCCAGAATGGCCACCTGTGGGAGATTGATCACAGGCGTGAATATTTCCACTCCATAGTTGCCAAGGTTGGAAACGGTGAATGAAGCAGCTTCACTTGACAGCAGTTCCGGTGATATGCTTCCTTTCCGGCAGGCTGCTGCGATTTCCCTGATCATACCTGATAGCTCAGCGATAGAGAAGTCATCGGCATTCCTGATGACAGGGACCATCAAGCCGCGGTCAGTATCTACGGCAACCGCCAGGTGTACCTTTGAGAAGTATTTTATGCTGTCCCCCAGGAAATGGGCGTTTGCATGCGGAAATTTCTTAAGCGCCCTGATGGTGGCAAAGCAGATCATGTCGTTCAGTGTAATGTCAACCGGATAGCCTGCCACAACAGCTTTCTTTACTTTTCTGCGAAGGTCATTTATGCGGCGGGCGTCGGCACCCAGGTGGTGTGTGAGCTGGGCCGAGTTCTGCAATGATTCATACATCGCTTTGGCGATCAGCTTGCGCATGTGGGTCAGTGGTTTCACTTCGAAATCTGTACCACCAGTTGCAGTCTTCTTTTGAAGGTCTTTTCCGGTAACCGACTGTGCCAGGCCTGTACCCGTTGTGGCCTTCAGTGAATTATCCTCCCGGGTCATCTTCCTGGCCAGCGGGGTCAGCTTTGGATTAGTTTCAGCGGCGGCCAAAACATCACGTTCGATCACGCGACCCAATGGGCCTGAGCCAGCCAATGCCGAGACATCAATTCCTTTCTTTTCAGCCAGATTGCGGGCCCGGGGTGAAATTCCAGCATCGTTTTCGTTTCCAGTGATAATCTTAGGAGCTGCCTCCAAAGGTACCTGTTGAGTTATAACCTTGTCCGTGTCAGGATTTTCTGCGACAGATCCGCCAGCAGTCGTGCCTCTTGCTCCGCCATGACGGAATTCTTCCGCGCTCTCCCCTTCCGCACCGATTACCAATACATTGGTAAAGACCGGAACCTCTTCTCCCTCATCAAAGAAAACTTCAATTACTACTCCATCTACCTTTGATTCCTCATCGAAGGCAGCTTTGTCTGTTTCATAGGTAAACAGAATGTCACCTTTCGATACTTTTTCGCCTTTCTTTTTCCTTATTTCGCTGATGATGCAACTCTCAACCGATTGTCCCTGTTTGGGCATAATTACAGGTACTGCCATATTACTTGGATTTTTTCAAATATAAATATATAACTTGTAATTACAAGTAATATTTTAATTTTTTATTATTATACTACTATAGTCCTCTTTTTATGATCATTACAAATAATTTAAAATTTTAAACTAACCATATTATTTTAATAAGGTAATAGTTTGTAATTACAAGTTTCTTATCTATTTTTGCATAAATACTTTCGAGTCCCCGGTCAGTAATATACTGCCCCGTCAGGATTCATAACCTTCGGCTGAGGATGAACAGGACAGCAGAGCTTCCATTGCACAAGCAGATATACGAGCTTTTGAGAAAGCATATTCAGGAAGGAATTTATGCCGAGGGGGACATGTTACCTTCCGAAAACGAGCTCAGTCGTTTACATAATGTGACCCGCCCGACAATCCGTAAAGCCCTCGATCGCCTTACAAACGAAGGATACATGCAGCGTCAGCAGGGAAAAGGCAGCATTGTCAAGGGCAGACCGGGTGGCGTTGGAATTCTTGCTTTCTCAAGCACTACTACTGCAATAGGAAAAGACAATCTGATAACTAGAATCATATGTGGTCCTGAATTAAGAAGCTGGGATAGCGCCTTCTCTTTCAAGATCAGCCAGAAGGAAAAAGAAGTGGGTTGCTATTACCTTGAAAGATTAAGGCTTGTAAACGGCGAACCTGTGTTTTTCGATATTACCATGATCCCGAATATCAATCTGCCAAGGTTCAATCAAAGGAATTTCGAGAATAACTCACTTTTCGACATTCTCAGGCGAAAGTATCAGATTGAAGTAAAAGGCGGGGAGCAGCAAATCATGGCTATTAAAGCCGATGAAAAACTTCAGGAATACTTCAACCTGAAGCCTGGCGCTCCGGTTCTGCAGCTGAACCGGAAGATCGCTACTAACCGAATCGATTATTATTTTTATAGTCAGGTCTTCTGCAATACAGAAAAGATGAGTCTGTACGGAATATTCTAGCTGGCCTTATTGATCAGATATGTATCATGGCTTTCATAACCCCATCACGATAACCTGCAACCAATTTAAAAGCTTTTCCGACATCATCAAGACTGAAGTTGTGCGTCTGCATCCTGTCAGGACTCAATCTGCCACTGGATATCATCTCAAGGGTTTCCTTAACAACCCCGTTCTGGCGCCTGACATTTTGAATTGATACCTCCTTTCTGCGCAGGTTGTCAACGTCAAAACTCCATCTTGTTAAAGAAGGAATTCCAATAATCAAAAGTCTGCCTCCGGGCTTTAAAAGCTGTACGGCCTGATTAGCTGCCTCCTGCAGCCCGCAACATTCAAATACAATATCAATTTGTTGAGGTTCTTCACATAAGATATCCCTGACAATATCACATTTTCCTATATTGCCTGTCCATTGTGCACCCATCTCAGATGCAAGAGCCAGACGTTCATCAATTTTATCGGTCATGTAAACTCTCTCAGCTCCGTGAGCAATTGCAGATAGCATTACACTTATGCCGATCGGTCCGGTACCAAGAATTGCTACGGACTTTCCTGCCAGAGGGCCAGCAGACCTGACGGCATAGAGGCCAATAGCAAGAGGTTCTGAAAGGGCTGCCTGATCAAGTGTCATGTTTTCAGATATGGGAAAAAAGCTTGAAGAGGGCATGACAATAAACTCAGAAAGGCACCCTTCAGACTGCCCCGGACAACCGAGGAATTTAAGATTGCGGCAGGTATGGTATCTTCCCGTTTTGCATTGATCGCAATTATAACATGGCATGGCAGGATCGATGGCTACCAGGCTCAGGTTGATTTTGGAGTGTACGGCATGCGATGTTCCAACGGTAAACGCAGGAAGGTTTATTTTTTTGCCATGGTTCTTTCACGCAGTCGAATGAAATTTGTATGGTTTAAAGATGCTCCTTTTACTACAGTTGATGTTATTTATGCCCATGAAATGGCCTTCGAGTTTTTTGGAGGCATCTCCAGGGTTATTGTTTATGATCTGGACAGGACGATGGTTGTTGACGAAAATCTGGGGGAGACCATTTTAACTTCGCG
>DNOQ01000550.1:0-12107 GCA_003501665.1 Bacteroidales bacterium
CTGCTTTAATTTTGTGGTTCGACTGAACTGCCCGGGCAAGGGCAGGTATGATGTTTTGTAAATATAACGAGTCCTCCCTGTTTACTGCATTCACAAGTGCCTCATGCGGCGGGCCCCAGTTATGAGTACTGTCTTTCAAAGGAAACATCCTCAGAAAATCTCCCCTGTATATCATGAATATTATATTCAACCTTTCATCAACCTTCATGATTTCCTTATCCATCTTATTCCTGTCACCGGGTGGTTTTGAATATGCCCTGCTAACATCATTTGTCAGTTTATAGGATCCTTCTCCGCTCAGATCAACCAGGTCGGAAAAAGCAGCATAACGGCCATTGATACCGACCTTGTTGCGCAATCCTGTATTAGCCACTTTAATCACAGGAATTTCCTTCCAGTGTTCAAAATCAAGCATGAATCCCAGAAAAAACTGCATTGATGAATATCTTCCGAATTTATTCTCACCTGTAACTTTCCTTACAATATCATTGCTGAGAGTGAACATAGGCTTTGTCCTTCCTTTCTGATCCTGTACAAGAATTTTCCCCAGTTCATAAGATGCATCTTTGCCGGGTATGAATTGTTGAGCTGCAAGCTTTTCATTACCAGAAATAACCGTTAGAAACAGAAGGAGTGTCACTACTTTTCTCAGGGCAGAATCCCATGATCCTGCCTTTACTGTGCGAAACTTTGACTTTTTAATCAGGAGAGAGAGTAATATGAAAAGGAAAAGAAGGGTATAACCTGCATAGGTCACTGTCATCCCTGCCCTGTCGTGATTCACCGACAATACTGTCCCCATTTCATCAGGGTCATAGGATGACTGATAAAACCTGTATCCTTTATATTTCAGAACATTGTTCATGAAAATAATAAAAGGCTTTCTGAATTTTTCAGACTCATCCACCAGGATTACATCACTTTTATATCCCGAAGGACTCTCTGATCCGGGGTATCTCTCCAGTACAAAATCGTTCAGCGTCAGACTAAATGGAAGTTTTGCTTTTTTTGATCCGTATATGATCTCAAACTCCAGGCTGTCAAGCCTGGATGATCCCTTAAATCCCGATCCGTCTTGTTCCTGCTTCAGTAAAATCATTTCGGGCTTTCCGCCTGCAAAAAGATGGAAAACCGGTGTCTGGGACATCATTCCGGCAAATACCAGTTCATATTCCTTTCCCTTTACATCTATTATTCTCCTGAAATCGGAAGCCGATGAAGAAGTCAGTGTATATTCCCCGGAATCTTCAGCAACTATTTCACCTGAACTCGCTTTCACACTATATCCTATATATTTTTCATTTGAATAGCATATGTCCGTTGTTTCTCCTTCACGGATATGGATTATGCCCTCCCATCCGAAATAACGGGTTATTCCGGCACCGGATATCATCAGTACGAAAGCAAGGTGAAACAATGCAACAGGAAGCCTGCTTTTCCGAAACAATTTGTTAATAATAAGCTGCCCGATCAGATTAATGCTCAGCAGTACCAGTATCAGTTCAAACCATCTGGTATCATAAACCATTCCATATGCAGCTCCTGAGCCATAATCATTCTCAATGAAAGTGGCGGCTGCCATGGCAAAGGCAAAAATTATGAAAAGGGAACCCATAAAAACGGGGGAAAATAAAAATCTTACAAACTTCATAAAGTCAGTTTCATTAATTTTGAATAGAAAAATAAAACTAACAAATTTCAACTATTTCCTCATCTAAAACTATAATTGATGGAATAATTTTTGTTCGTCAATATTATATATATCATAATTACCTTATAGAAATTTACATAGATTTTTGTAGCTTGCATGCCGGATTAAACTTATATGGAAAAAGCCCATGAGAATACTTAACCATTTTCTGACTTATATAATCATTGCAGGATTTTTATTAGCATCATGTGAGGGGCCGATGGGACCTCCCGGGGCTGACGGAACAGACGGGGCTGACGGGAAAGATGCCAATGAAACCTGCAAACTCTGCCATAATAACAATGTTGTGCTGGCAAAATCATTTGAATACGGATATTCACGCCATTTTAAAGGGGAAGCCTATGAGGAGGGAACCAGGAATTTCTGTGCACCCTGTCATTCGCACCAGGGATTCATGGACGTTATAAAGAACAATACCCCTGCAACCATTGTTGCCAATCCTTCAGATCCGGCGAGATATATTAATAATTATATCACGGGTTCATCAGCGTTGGCATTACCCGGACCCATTAATTGTTTTACCTGTCACAGTTCACTGCATAAGGATTATGCAGCAACAGAGTTCCTGCCTTTATCTACAACAGCAGCTGTTCCCATGACGATGTGGGGCGGGTCAAAAACGATCAATTTTACAAGGAATTCCGGAAATCTTTGTTCAAAATGTCATCAGCCAAGGCCGGTAACAGCATCTTCCGGCGCCCTGATTGACTATTCCAGACTGGTTTCAGATCCGGCAGCTACCTATAATCTTTCATCGATAAGCTACAGGACGGGAGTTCATTACGGAACTCATGCAGCAATCGCGGCAGGTGTGGGAGGAATTGAATTCGGAAGCGGATATACAAATTCTGAACACTCAACAAAAGCTTCATGTGCTTCATGCCATATGGCATCACCTTCAGCTCTGTCGGGAGGACATTCGTTCATTTCAACCGGCAATTATTCCGGTTGCAATACAACCAACTGCCATTCCGGGATGAGTGCCACAAGTACCGTGCTGGCAGATGCCAGAAATTATGTAACATCAAAACTTGAGGAGCTGGCAGCAAAGATCAATGAAGCAGGCGGCGGACATGATATACTTCAGAAAGATCCTTCAGATGGACATTATCACGGCTATTTCGATATCTATGATCCAGGTTCAAATGCCGGAGGCAGATATAAATCCCCTTCCACAACAGGATGGACGGATGAACAAAAAATCTACAATAATTCCTTGCCCGCTTTACCATCACTTACAAATGCCCTGTTTGGCGCTATCCTGAATTACCAGCTTATCTACAGGGATGGAAGCGACGGGGTCCATAACTATCCTTATATCAAAAAGCTTCTGGATAATACCCTTGCAGCACTGAACTGAAAACCTGATCGGTAATATATGTTTTAAACGATATAGGGGCGTTGCATGCAACGCCCTTACTACCATTGTATTACTTTTTAAATGTGCGCATATAATTTACAATGTTCCACATATCCTCATCGGATAATTTGCCTTCGTATTTCGGCATTTCGCCTCTTCCGAACCTGGTCTTATAAAAATGTTCCCCATCAGTCTGATTCTGGTAATAACCACCTGAGAAATCTCCCGCGAAATCCTTTAATGCTCTGGCTTTAACTCCGTCACCAAGACCAGTTTTCCCATGACAGGAACCACAATACTTTGTATAAAGAACCATACCTGCCTTATTACTGGCTTCACTTTTGGCAACAGGGTTCGCCATATTTTTGAATTCGTCCGGAACCGGCCATGGTTTGACCTCCCGCTCCTGGGCATTTACATTGAAAGAAACAAGCAGAAAGCTCATGACAAAAACTAAAACGATTGCTGAAAATGATCTGTTTTTTCCCATATTATAATTTTTATTTTTGGTTAATATATCAAATATCATGCAATTTTATTGGCTGATATGATCTTCCGGTTGTAAACTGCTATTTATCATATTCTGAATGATCAATCTTCTTCCGGTTCATGATAACCCGAAAGCATGCCCCTGAAAAGTGAAGTCGGCCTTGCCCCGAGAGTGCATGTATATATATGCACAACAAGGAAAAGTGAGAGGAAGAATCCTGTGGTAATATGTAAAATATCAGTCAGGATAAATCCGCTTACACCGAATGCCTTTTTAACAGTTATCTCAGGAAACATTAAACCTAATCCCGATATTATTATGAGAGGAAGTCCCACATACATTGTCAGGACATATGTGATTTTTTGCAAAGGATTGAATTTTCGTTCCATTGATACAGGAAAAGGATGTTTTTCACCTTTAAACATTCCATAAGCATAATATCTCATCTGTTTCACGAGATCGCTGAAAAAGTTTTTTCTTTTTAACCTGTAATATTTCCCGTTACCTGTTGCAATATTCATCACCACAAAAAATATATAACTGATGGTGAGAACAATAGCTGTAATATTATGCAATTTTACTGCACTGGCAAAACTGACAATGAATATTGAATCTTCCTTATCCGTATACTGCATGCTGATACCTGTAATTATAAGTATTATTATCAGAACCGCATTCAGGGCATGCCATAATCTTAACCAGACCGGATAAAGGTACATTTTAACCTTCTTTTAATTTATTTCTTTTTATTCTGAAAATTATGTGGATCAATATCATCAGTATTACAATACCGAATATCAGCATACTGGCATTTCCCAGATATGAATTGCGATTTGCCCCGATAACATAGGACTCATTCAGGATAATGCCATTTAAAAACCCATCTCTCCGTTGTTCTTTTGAATGAAATTTATACAATGAAACCATAAGCATCGAATTACGTGAGTGGCACTCGTTGCATAATTTCACAGCCTGATCTTTGGAAAGTACCTGGTGTGCAACAAGGATGCTGTCGTTTATTCTGGTATGGCATTCAATACACCGTATACTTCTGAAATGTGATGCCTGATCGGGGAGCCAGTCATGTGTCTTCATCAGATTTACTTCATCACGGTCCGTCAGCAGATGAAACCGGCTGTAATCAGAGTGACAATGAAGACAGATATTATTGTTGTACAGAATAGTCTCTTTCAGATTTTTACTTTCCCTGATGCTGATCCTGTATGTATGAGGATCATGACATTTCCAGCATGAAAATCCATCATTTTCGAGCTTGAAATGAACACTCTCCCTGTAATCAGCATCTATCCCCTCAAAACTGAAGCTCGAAAAAGTATCATCACCACCATGACAATCGAGACAGGTATATTTTAGCTCCATCCTCAACTCTCCGGAATGAGGGAAAATACTGTAATCCTCTGAATGGCAGTCGGTGCAGCTGAAGCTTCTGTGGTTGGAAGCATAAAAGTCCTCACTCTTTATAATATGTTCTAAACACATAATCGCCTTAACTTGTGTTCCAAGCAGCTCATTCGTATATTCATATTTCTCCTGTCCGTGACATTTGAAACAATTAAGATTCTCTTCCTGAAAGGGTGATATATATGTTACAGGATCCCGGTCGGGAACAACCGCTCTTCCTGATCCGACAGATATTGAAGGAACAAGGCTTAAGGAAATGAATACCAATACTTTTGTAAAGAGTAATTTCATTCCTCTGTAATTTAAAACCTTACAGTAATGTTAAATCCTGCCAGATAATCTCCTTTGGCAAAATTATTTTCATTGTATACAAGGTTCCTCTGATTAATAATCTGGGAATAATTTGCAAAGAATAACTGGAAGGTATGAGTTGCCGTTCCAATTTCCCAACCGAACGAAAGGTTGGGTTTGGGTTGAACATCCAGTTCCTGTCTGGTTAAAAGCTGATCATACTCAAAAATCAGAGAATGATCCCTGAAGAAATTTACACGTCCTCCGGCTGACAACCCAAGATTGAAATTTTTATACCCTTCGGTGTTGTTGTATCTTGGTACTGAATTAAAGTAAATTACAGAAGGAGCAACCTGCAAGGAGATCTTTTCCGTCATTTTGCGCGCAACAATAAACTGTGTAAAATAGGAAAGCCTGTGAATATGCCGGTAAGATGCTTCCGGACCGAATGCAGCATCTTCGCGCAGGTCAATAACCATATTACCATAATATGAAAGGGAAACAGGCATACTGTTATCTTCCGTCTGACGAAGAACAAGATACTTCCACTGGATATCCTGCAGTTTGTAGTCTTTTGTGGTTCCGGCACCAACCATTATCCTGTCGGTTATACCATAACTCAGGCCCAGTCTTGTATTCGCTGCACCATAAATCCCGAAAAGATTATGATAGTTCTCTATAAGGCTGAACCTGTGATGGATCTCAAACTCGAGACCACCTTTATATGGAGTTGCAACTGTGTGATTATCAATAAGCCTGCTGGTCCCGAATGTAAATCTGACAGGTTTGGATTCCGGACTGGTCTGACTCTCTTCCTGTCCCGACAGTGTTGCCATGACAGCTGATAACAACAATGATAAAAAGATCTTTTCCATTTAATCAGATTTCTTAAGGTTACTGTTCATTTATTGTTCCTTGCACCCTGGGCGATCCAGTAAAGAATTTTAAGTTTTTCTTCCGGAAGTGTAAACGCTGTATGGCCGCTTGAAATAACTTTTGTATACAGCTTGCTGTTCTCTGCCGGAAGATTCACATAACCGCCTGTGGTTAAAGATTCGTATGAATATGCAGAACGAAGATCAGGATCTTTTGACCCACTGTGGCAACTGGCACATTTTCTATTCAGCATGGGTTGAATGACCAGTTTAAAATGAACCGAATCGACCGGATTGACTGTTTCAACAACGAAGCTGTATTTTTCACATGATGCAAAAAACACTGTTCCTGCAAGAATTATAAAAACCACAATCCCATTTATCGGCAGGCGTATTTTACGATTCATTTATGTTAAATTCTTAATTACATACAAATATATTCGTAATACTTATTATTCATATATAACAAGTAAAATTTTACAGGCTTATATGTTGTTTATCATATTCCGATCCGATCTCTGCAGCAGGTACGGCATTCACAGAGATCCCGATGATATTATAAGAAATAACAGAACGGGAATTAGGTACCGGATTAAAGAAAAGCGGTATTTTAATATCAGAATTTATACGAATTATCTTCGATAAGCTTCCCGGCAATTCTTCTTCTTGCGGATTTAACATTAACACCCCTTACGCCGGTAAGAATATTGATTGCATTTATTATTCCTGCAGCATTTTCTCCATCCTCAAAAGAATTAACGGCATCATGAGCTGATTTCCTGATCTTATGAGAGGTATCATAAATATTAACATCCAGAATGTCTTTGTAAACAGGAATATCTCCCCTGAGAGACTCAAGTTTGCGGATCCTGTGAGCAAGAGATTCCGACTGGTAAATTTCCATCATCATATCGGCTATGTTGTTGAGGATTTCCTGTTCATGAACAAGAGCTTTTTCGAATTTCTTCATTGCTCCATGGATACAAATAAGGGCTGCCTTTTTATAATTGCTTATATATTTTGATTTTTCTTCGAAGTAGCTTAAACCGGTCGTTTCGGTTCCGGTTAATTTATCAGGATTTTCATATAATTCAGCTGCTTTCACAAACAAATCGAAATCGCCTTTCATGGCACGTTTCATGGCTGTATCCGTAACCAGCAGCCTGTTTATCTCGTTTGTACCCTCGAATATCCTGTTTATCCTGGAATCACGGTAACCTTTTTCAACATCCATTTCAGCCGAATAACCCATACCTCCATGGATTTGCACAGCCTCATCTGCAACAAAGTCAAGCATTTCCGAACCAACGACCTTTAATAGGGCAGCCTCCACGGCATAATGGCTTATCGCATCAATTGTAGCCCGACCTGTATCGCCGCAATCTTTTTTCAGATTAACTATCAGATCATCAATATCTCTGCTTACCCTGTAAACGGCCGACTCACATGCAAATACTCTTATCACCTGCTCTGCAAGCTTATATTTTATTGCACCGAATGATGAAATAAGCATTCCAAACTGTTTCCTCTCATTCGCATACCTGACTGAATCGTTAACAGTCTTTTTGGCTGCGCCAATAACATTGGCTCCAAGTTTAATGCGACCCATGTGAAGTATGCTGAGGGCTATCCTGAAGCCTTCCCCTCTTTTTCCCAGCAGGTTTTCAACCGGTACTTTTACATCATTATAATAGATCTGAGCTGTTGAAGAGCCCTTTATTCCCATTTTATGCTCATCAGGACCGATAACAACCCCCGGATAACTGCTTTCCACAATGAAAGCGCTTAATACACGGTCGTTATCGATTTTTGCAAAAACTACCTGTATATCGGCAAAACCGGCATTTGTTATCCACATTTTCTGACCATTCAGGATATAATATTTCCCGTCTTCCGATAATCTGGCGCTTGTTTTTCCTGAATTTGCATCACTTCCCGCTCCTGGTTCCGTAAGGGCGTATGATCCAATAAGCTCACCTGTGGCGAGCTTTGGAACATAACGTTCCCGCTGCTCTTTGTTCCCGTAATAGAGAATCGGAAGGGTCCCTATTCCGGTGTGTGCCATAAATGCAACGGAAAATGAATAACCTGCTCCTGTCGTTTCCGCAACAAGCATCTGGGTAACGAACGACTGGCCGAAACCTCCGAACTCCTCAGGTATCGAAATACCCATCATTCCAAGTTCGCCTGATTTTTTAAGGACACTTTTCATCAGATCCCTCTTACCCTTTTCGAGTTCTGTCATTTGCGGATACACTTCCGCTTCCAGAAAATCGGAGCATGTTTGTGCGATCATGCGTTGTTCATCATCGAATTCCTCAGGTATGAAAATATCGTTCGCATCAATTTCCTTTACAAGAAATTCACCACTTTTCAGATTCTTTCTGCTTTCCATTACTTTATGAATTATTTTTACTGTAATTTATCAACTGTTGCTGGTTGCCGGTTGCTGGTTAGAAGAAAGATGGAAAAAGCAAATTTATCTTTAATTACAAACCCAGCGACTGAACAACTATCTCGGCAATATCGAGGTTTTTTACCTCATCCTCCCTGTTCTTATATTTCAGACCATCAGTTATCATGGTCATACAGAACGGACAGGCCGTCGCAATAACAGATGCACCGGTTTCAAGTGCATCCTCAATCCTCTCAATAAATATTTCCTTTTCACCTTTTTCGGCTTCCTTGAACATCTGCGCTCCTCCGGCCCCGCAACAAAGGGCGAAACTCCTGTTTCTCTTCATCTCGGTCATATCAGATGCCAGAGTGCGCAATATCTTTCTCGGTTCATTATAAATCCCGTTTGCCCGGCCCAGATAACAGGGATCATGATAGGTTATAGTAAGATTTTTCAGTTTATTTTTATCAATCCAGAGCCTCCCTTCTTCCAGATAATTATTTATAAACTTTAAATAATTAATAACTTCAAAATTTCCATCAAGGTCGGGATACTCATTTTTAAAGGTATTGTAACAATGCGGGCAGATTGTGATGATATTTTTAACATTATATGACTTTAGTGTTGAAATGACCTGCAAAGCCTGCATCTGAAAAAGCATCTCGTTCCCGGCACGGCGGGCAGGATCACCCGTACATGTCTCTTCTTTACCCAGGATCGCGTAATTAATTTTTAAATGATTAAGTATTCTGGTAAATGCCCTGACAACCTTTTTATACCTGTCATCAAAAGCTCCTGCACATCCCACCCATAAAAGATATTCCGGATTTCTATTTCCGGCAATGAGGTCTGATATTACAGGCACCTCAAAATCAAGGTCCTTAGTCCAGTTAATCCGTTCTTCGGAAGAATATTGCCATGGTGCCCCGTTATTTTCAATGTTGTTAAATACCTGTTTCAGCTCTCCGGGCGCTGATGCTTCTTCAAGAACCAGGTAACGCCGCATATCCACAATCAGAGAAGGCTGGTTTATATTTACCGGGCACTCCGTGGCACACGCGTTACATGTGGTACATGCCCACAGCTCTTCTTCCGATATATAATTCCGCAAAAGAGAACTATTGTCATTGTATTCCCTGCCATGTTTAACCAGCTGCGGCCCCTTCTCTTTCATCCTGGCTCTGAGATCCATCATTACTTTTCTGGGAGAAAGCTTTTTCCCTGTAATATTGGCAGGACATACTGATGTACATCTGCCGCATTCAGTACATGATAACGAGTCAAAGTAATTCTTCCAGGTAACATCTTCAACATCCTTTAACCCGAACCGCTCAACCGGTGTATCGGCAGGTGCTGCTGTAAATGCGGTATCAGGATTAAGCATCAGTTTAACCTCCCTCGTAATGTTATCCATATTTGTAAGTTTTCCGGGTGGTTCAAGTCTGGAAAGAAACACATTCGGTATCGACATGAATACATGAAAGTGTTTTGAATAGGGAAGATAATTGGCGAAGAAAAAGATCAGCAAAATATGGGACCACCAGGATATTTCATAAATGATTCTGAAAGTGCCTTCTGACATACCAGGAAAAAGGAGTGATAAAAATGATCCCACCGGGTAAATACCCGCAATTTCTTCCCCTGTCATTCTTCTGAATCCTGTATAACCCATATTCATAGCCATAAGCGACAGCATAAGCAAAAGAATAAGTGTAAGGGAGATATTTGCGTCCCTGTGGGATTCCTCCTTCATTTCGATTCCTTCAAACCTGCTGATATGCAAAACTACACGACGAAACAGGAATATTAATATTGACAGAGCAACAAGTACTGCAAAAATATCCCCGGCCGCCATGAGGAAGTCATAAAAAGGACCGAGGAACCTTAGCGCCTTATCGGTACCGGTCAGTCCATCTATGATCATCTCAATGCTTCCGAAAATAATTATACAGAAACCCCAGAAAACAAGGGCATGAAAGAATCCTGCCAAAGGTTTTCGGAATATCTTTGTCTGACCGAAGGCAACCTTCATCATAATACCAAATCGCTTTCCGAAATTTTTAACCGGGAAGGCTGGCTTTGTAAATCTGAAATAGTTTATAATCTTCCTGACGGTATAGAAGAATACCGAGAATGTAATCAGCAGGATTATCGCAAATATTATCTGACGGGCCATGGGAATATGCTGATATAATTGTTGTTGAGGCGTTGCATNNCAACGCCCTTACTATCTGTTCTTCAGGGCATCAACCAGTTTGGGAAGGACTTTCATTGCATCTCCGACGATACCGTATTGTGCTGATTCAAAAATCGGAGCATCCTTATCGGTATTAATTGCAACAATATATTTTGATGAGCTGACACCTGCCAGGTGTTGTGTTGCCCCCGAGATCCCCACTGCAATATAAAGGTTAGGTGAAATGATCTTCCCCGTCTGCCCGGTATGTTCTTCATGAGGCCTCCATCCTTCGTCCGAAACAGGCCGTGAACATGCTGTTGCAGCACCCATAGCTTCGGCCAGTTCCACCAGCGGTGCCCAGTTATCAGGAGACTTCATTCCCCTCCCCCCTGAAACAACTATATCAGCATCTGTAAGAAGTATTTTCCCGGATTCTCTTTTCACATCCTGAACTCTGGTGTTTACCAGGTTGTTGTCGAGCGGAATATTAATCTTCTCAACAGAAGCATTATTTTCTGTTTCAACGAGGTTAAACGAATTCTGTGCAAGTGTAAGGATTTTTATCTCTGATTTTATGACCTGATGTGCAAAAGCATTGCCCGAATAAGTTCTTTTATAAACTGTGAAAGGCTCTGATGCAAGTGGCAGTCTGCTTACACCGGATCCGACACCTGCTTTCAGTCTCACCGATAATCCGGGAGTTATTGCTTTTCCTGTACTGTTATTTGAAAGGATTATCACCCTGGCATTAATCTTTCCGGCAACTTCAGATATAACGTAAGAATACGCCCGGTTGTCGAGTACAGATAGTAGCTCATTTTCCAGTGAAAGTACCTTAACAGCGCCATATCCTCCCAGTTTCATCAATTCCGTTTCTTCCACCTTACCTATGGAGAGAGCTGTTAGGGTGGAGTTTAACATTTTTGCTAATTCCGATGCATACGAGATGAGTTCAAAAGAGAGTTTCTTGAATTTCCCGTCCCAGTTTTCAGTATATACAAGAACCGACATATTTATTCAGGTTTATTTAAAATTAATCAGATAACTTTAGCTTCATTCTGAAGCAGATCAATAAGTTGTGCGGGATTTTCAGGATCAATGAATTTACATGCCCCCCTCGGAGCCGGCTTTTCGAAAATCGTTATCTCAGTGAGCGGTTCAACAGTCACAGGTTCATATATTCTTATCTGTTTTGTCCTGGCCATCATTATTCCTCTCATTGCAGCTATTCTCGGCTCTTTTGCAATGCCTTTCTGAACAACTGCCACAAAAGGTAAAGGGACAGTGACGATCTCCTTCCCTCCGTCAATTTCACGTGTCAGAATTACCTTACCGTTTTCAATTCTGATCCCTGAAACTGCCGAAACTGAAGGCAATCTGA
>DNOQ01000550.1:12116-16898 GCA_003501665.1 Bacteroidales bacterium
ATATCATACTGCTCCTTGCGCAGCACCTCAGCTATCTGAAATGCAACCGAATAGGCATCGGCTGAAAGGGTATTTACCCTCACCGCATCATCAGCGCCTATGGCCAGAGCTTTCCGGATAGTTGGTTCCGATGTGGCAGGTCCCACATGTAAAACGGTTACGGATTTAACTCCGGTTGCCGGATCATCTTTCAGTTCAAGCGCCCTGGTAAGAGATAATTCATCCCACGGATTAATGATCCATTGAACACCGGTTGTGTCAATTGATGCATTACCATCCGTAAATCTGATCTTTGTAGTTGTGTCAGGAACATTACTTATACAAACCAGAATCTTCATATTTTTATTTCAAGAATTAAACTATTAATTTTTAATGCATTACCGAATATACAGGTCTTCTGACATGATATCAGAGGCGGCAAATATAATAATTTATGCATCACATTCAAACCATATTGAAATGATTTAAAAAATCAGTTCGAAACCTGCCGGACTTATATTTAATTGAATATCCATTTATTATCCTGCCAATTGACGATATACTCCAGATATGGTCGAAATGGCTTCAGTAATTATTTTAATAATTCAGGTTTCCTCATGATCGGTTCATTTATTTGAAATTATTACTATAAATTCGCCGCGCCGGAATTAAATACCCGGATAAAAAAGTGAAGAAATTTACTGTTAACTACGGGGCTGTCATCCTTTCAATGATATTCTGGTCTTTTTCCTTTATCTGGTTCAAGGTAGCAAATGAGACTTTCCGGCCACTGACTATTGTATTCTTCAGACTTGTAATATCGGTTATACTGCTGAACGCCTTTATCTCACTCACCAGAAGTCATATAAAGATCCGGAAAAAAGACAGGAAGCTATTCTTTCTTCTGGCTTTATTTGAGCCTTTTCTCTATTTTCTGGGTGAGAGTTTCGGATTAACTTATGTAACGGCAACCACCGGCTCCGTAATAATATCAACAATACCCGTCATTGCCACAATAGGGGCATGGGTCATCTACAGGGAGAGTCTGAGAGCAGTTAATTATGCAGGTATTATATTGTCATTTATCGGAATACTTGTTTTCATCCTCAATAAAGATGGCTCCCTCTCCTTTGATATAAGGGGAATCTTATTATTGACTTTCGCGGTCTTTTCAGCTGTAGGGTATAACCTCACGCTCAACCGCCTTGTGGGAACTTACGATCCGGTGTATATAGTAAACATCCAGAATATGATGGGGGCATTGCTGTTCCTTCCGATATTTCTCATTTTCGATGTCAGGCATTTCATAAACACTCCGTTTTCGCTCAGAAGTTTCATCCCGATTGTTGAACTTGCCGTTTTTGCTTCATGCGGAGCCTTCATATTATTTGCCTATTCTGTGAGAAAAATGGGTGTTGCCAGGGCCAACGTATTTACCAACTGTATCCCGATATTCACTGCATTCTTGTCATTTCTTGTACTTGGCGACAGGATGACTCTTCAGAATATTGCCGGAATCATAATAGTTGTGGCCGGCCTTTTCATGTCGCAGATAAATGGCAGGTCCGGAAAGACCGGGGAAGCCATGATACTTACCGGCAAAACCGCCTGATAACCGATAACGACTGATATCATGTTCATTAATACTAATTTAGGGCTGACTCCCGTTAATTAAATTCTTGCTATATTTGATCGTTATTTAAAACATGGGCAGAAAAAGTTTCTATATCCTCCTTCTCAATATTCTGATAATTAATTCAGTTGCCCAAACCGGCGGTGATAATGTTTATGAATTTCTAAACCTGACTCATTCCGGTCTTATATCTTCACTGGGAGGTACAAATGTTTCGCTTTACACTGATAATCTAAATACGACATATCATAATCCCGCCCTGCTTACATCTGCAATGAATAAAACGCTTGCGCTTAATTTTGTGAACTATTTTGCGGGAATCAACTACGGACTGGTAATGTATTCGCTATCGTATCCCGATATAGGTAATTTCGCGGCAGGTATCACATACCTTAATTATGGCTCATTCACTGAAGCCGACCCTTCCGGTGTAATAACCGGAAGCTTCCATGCATCGGAATATGCATTCTCATTTTTGTATTCACGCGGATTTTATGATAATTTCAGTGCAGGGATAAATTTTAAACCTGTATTATCGCATCTCGAAAAATATACATCTTTCGGATTTGTATTTGACATTGGAGGAAATTATCATTCAGAAGCGGGACTTTTCTCGGCAGGATTTGTGATAAGGAACCTCGGAGTCCAGGTTACAACCTATGCCGGTGAAGAACGACTCAGTCCGCCTTTCGAGATTCAGGCAGGTATAACAAAGGAGCTTGCACATTCACCCTTCAGGTTTTCCCTTGCCCTCAGACATCTTCAGAAATTTGATCTGACACATATTTATGATGATCCGGGTGACAGCAGACAGAATTCAGGATTCCTCGAAAACATGATGAGACATGCCATTATCGGTGTTGAGATGATCCCGCACAGAAATTTCTATATAAGTGCAGGGTATAATTACCAGAGGAGACGGGAACTCCGTATAGAATCAAAAAGCTCTGCTGTTGGATTTTCATGGGGTTTCGGGATCAATACTTCATTCATGAATATTGAATTCGGAAGAGCAACATACCACCTTGCAGGATCATCAAATCATGTTTCGATGATTGTGAAAACCGATAAGGTATATAACAAGATATGGACAAAAAACTGATAATAGCAATCGACGGGCACTCATCATGCGGTAAAAGCACCTTTGCGAAAGCTATCGCCAGGGAGCTTAACTATATTTATGTCGACAGTGGAGCCATGTACCGGGCTGTAACGCTTTATTGCATAAGAAAAGGTTTCATAACCGAAAACAGTATCTTCCGTGAAGATATAGTGATCGGCCTTAAACATATTAACATAGAATTTGTTTACAATCCCGATATAGTGGAATATGAGACGTATCTTAATTCTGAGAATGTGGAAAATGAGATCAGGGGCCTGGCTGTCTCATCCCATGTAAGCAGAATAAGTCAGATCCATGAAGTCCGTTCACGTATGGTTGAGCTTCAGAGACAGATAGGTGTCATGAAAGGGATTGTCATGGACGGCAGGGATATAGGGACAGTCGTTTTTCCTGATGCAGATCTTAAGATATTTATGACTGCTTCGGTTGACATAAGGGTTAAAAGAAGGTATAATGAACTTAAGGAGAAGGGGATTGATGTCATTTTTGAAGAGATCAGAAATAATATTATTGCCAGGGATATTACCGATGAGAACCGGGATATCAGTCCGTTGCGGAGGGCTGATGATGCAGTGATCCTGGATAACAGCAGAATGACAGTGGAAGAGCAGATGGAATGGGTACGCAAACTGATAGAAAAGAAATTAAATGATCGTTGAAACTGATTCGGGATCCGGTTTTTGTTTCGGTGTTGAGAATGCGGTTAAAATCACGGAAAAAGCGCTTTTAACGGGAGAGAAAGTCTATTCTCTCGGACCTATTGTCCATAATGATATGGAAGTCAGACGGCTCATGTCACTCGGCCTCATTAACATTAACCGCGAGAAATTCAGTAACCTTCACGACTGCAAATTGCTTATCAGGGCACATGGAGAGCCTCCCGATACATATCTCACCGCAGAAAAGAACAATATCACAATTATTGATGCAACATGCCCTATTGTAAAAAAGCTTCAGGCAAGGATAAAAGAAAATTGGCTCAGATCAAAGGAGATGAACGGACAGATTGTGATTTATGGTAAATCCGGGCATGATGAGGTAATTGGACTGCTTGGCCAGACAAAAAATGAAGGGATTCTAATTTCTTCACCCGAGGACCTCTCAAAACTGGATTTCACAAGACCTGTCATACTCTTCTCACAGACAACCATGAGTATCAGCTCATACCGGAATATAGGCGGTCTGATACGTGAAAGAATGATTAATGCCGGTGTTACTGATCCCGATTCTATTCTGAAAGTAAATAATACCATCTGTGCCCAGGTTTCTAACAGGGAACCTCATCTCAGGGCTTTCGCAAAAAAACATGATATTATAATTTTCGTCAGCGGAAAGGAGAGCTCCAACGGCAAATTGCTTTATAATGCATGCAGGGAAGTCAATCCTGAAACCAGGTTTGTTTCATCTCCCGAAGAGATAGAACGGAAATGGTTTGAAGGGAAACATTCAGCCGGGATATGCGGGGCCACATCAACCCCTAAATGGCTTATTGAGGTAATCCGTGAACTGATAATTACTTTTTAGAACATTCTGCATCTGCCGGAGATTAATTCTACCGGTTATTGCTATGCCATGAATTATCTGTTTCAAACTATCTGGAGCGTATCTCTCTCCGCATAAAAGTAACATAAGATAATACGAAGCAGAGTACCGTGGCTGCTATAAGGCCGGTAAGTTGAGGCCATACAATCAACAGGCTCTGACCGAGCGGTAATGGCCCCGGTATTGCCCCTATTACCTGTTCCATGGTCAAAGGGCCCAGGCTTCTTACCGAAGGCATCAGAAGTGTGGTTGTCGCATCACTGTATAACTCACTGGGGAGAATCCTCATGAGAGTCATGATAATCTCCTGATAACGGAATACCTGGTGAGTCGTGGCAAGTCCCGAAGGAGCTATTGCTTTGGCTATCAGATTAACTATTATGTTATAAAATACTGTCAGGAAAAGCCAGACCGCAATACAGGCCAGCGCTGATGTAGCCGGCTGACGGAATGTCACTGAAAAGAGAATTGCCAGATTAAGCCAGAAGGCAATATAAAGAATACT
>DNOQ01000159.1:0-6245 GCA_003501665.1 Bacteroidales bacterium
CATAACGGCATAACTGGGTTTCGGGGGAACAAAATGAGGATCCTGTTCTCCGCTTGCTATATATGAGACCACTGCTTTGTCGCGTGCTATTTCTTCTGTAATGGTGGCAAAATCAGAAAACGAGCATATAATATTAAGTTGCCTGCCTGATTGTCCGCCTCTGTACCGGAACTGATTTCTTTGCTGATTCTGCCCCTGTGCCTTATGGTTTATGCCCGTGAATATTATAAGGGCCGACAGGAGGAAAGCTGTTTTCAGACCAGAGCCTATATATCGAATTTTATTTCTCATAGTTATGTAATTATATCATTTTTAATAAGATTCATGTTTATGGGGTCCCATTGCCCAGCATACCTGCAGGAAGATCGTATGATCGTTTGGCAGGGCACCGGGTGGATAAGGATCCATCCCTGCAATATTTCTGCGGTTATATTGATATTGTATCCTGGTAAAAACAAATTCACTTTGCCAGAAATCAAGATTAATGGTATAATCCCATTCATATTGATTCCTGTCCAAGGGTAATTCCGAATAACCTATTCTTCCCCCTACCCAGAACCTTGCGTTTAGTTTATTCTGTACCGAGGAATAAAATCCTTTACTGCCGATTGTTCCATTATTTTCTTTCCTGGAACTATAGAATAGCTCTGTTTTCCAGTCGAAAGTCCTGTATTTTTCTCTTCCTGCAGGCACCCATTTATATTCTAATCCAAGGCTGCTTACATACGAATAGTTATTTCCTTCCGAAGGATTGCGACCGGCAACACTGCTTAACCTGAATTCAAAATAACTGTCCCGGGATATATCATAATAATTTTTAAACTGTCCGGAATATTGCATGCTGTTATTGCCAAAGCTGAAATTATCTCCGGTATTGGTTCCCCTGACCACAGTTAAATCGAGAGTAGTGGCATCAGAAAAGAGAATTTCGGGCAGCATGAAAGATGAAGAAAGCCCTGCACCACCCAATCCCTTGTTGCTGAAAAGATTTACCAGCGCCCTGGGGCGGTCAAACTGTGGAAGTGCATGATCGTGATACCTGTTGAGCGGGCCGAATTCGGTATAAAATATTCCAAGCTTAAGATTCATTTTCAGAGGAAGATTAAGCCATTCCATATATGCTTCTTCAATGCTGATTGCTTCTTTTGAAATTGAAATGAATGTTTTACCACGGGTGAACGGATCCAGGGGAGATTCAAGTGCAAGTTCAACTTCCCTTAAAAAAAATCCGTTATTCCCATAGGAAACATCTCCGGGCTCAGATAAAGATTCATGTTTTGAAGAGCTGACCGCACCAAAAAAATCTCCTCCAAGACTTATATTTGGATTAAGGGCCTGCTGCTGGCGTACTCCGCTTTGAAATTTCACAGACAGATCCTCCTCTTTTTCCTTTTCCTGTACCGAAAGCTTATTAGCTTCGTCAAGCAACTTCTTCAGATCATTTTCTGCTTCTTCCTGCTCTTTTTTCAGAATAAAATCATCGATCAGTGAATCAAGTCTGGTGCTGATTGATTCGTTCTCACTCTTCATCTGTATCAATTCACTTTTCAACAAAGCGAGCGAGTCCTGCAATGATTTATTTATCAGCTGTTGTTGCTGGCCGGACAGAGAACTGACGGAGGTGTAAATAAGAGCAAGAATTAATTTAAAAATCCTATTTCTCATTGAAAGTACTTATTAGTGATGAAATTCAGGATCAATTAAAAAATTGAATGGTTGACTGAAAGATCATTCAGTCCCTGAAAAGTTAATAAGCCTGAGTGGGAGGAGCGTGGTAATTTTTTAAAAAATAAAGATCAGGATTACCAAAAATTATCACATGTGACCGGGTTTTTATTTCATGCCCGAAGAGTAAATAAATCAAAAAAAGAATATAAAGATATATCCAGAAAACAGTGTTGGACAACTGGTCGAGGAAAATAAATTCTGCAGAAGTATGATTATGTTTCTGGAATGGCTCCCCGGTGCTTTTGTTATCAAAAGGATGAGAGTGTTTTATAACAAGTCCCGATGATAATTTATGCATATGCTGATTTATTGTTGTATTTGTAAGAAAGACAACAGTAGTCATCAATATGACAGGAATAATAAAACGACCTATTTTCCTGATGTGGGACAATTTCAGCACATTTTGATTTTCAGGGCATAAAAATATAATATATTTTGTATTTAGGTTAAAGTTCTGTGTTAAAAGGTGTAAAAAATCTGACAGATAAAATAATTTTTCCCGGCGAAATACCACGGTTAACCGGATTTGAATCGCAGAAAACCTCTTTTGTATTTGAAGACGGATCTCCCGATTTTGTAATGGACGACAGTGCACTTGTATTAATAAAGCCCGAAGGCCTTTTTGTAGTAACAGGGTGCGGGCATTCAGGAATAGTCAATACATTTGAGTATGCAAGAAAAATTACAGGAATAAACAAGCTATTTGGAGTAATGGGAGGATTGCATCTTAAAGAGAACGATGTTCAGACACGGGTCACTTCTTGGTCTCGGTTTTCGCGATAATCGTTTCTGCAATCTGTTCAAAAGCAGTAACCACCGATTTGTTTTTCTGGCTGAAAACGCTTAACCCCTGTTCTGCAGCTTCTCCTACTTCCATAACAAGGGGTATCTGGCCAAGGAGATCCGTATCGAATTCTTTTGCGAGTTTCATGCCGCCTCCCTTTCCAAATATATAGTATATTTCATCGGGATGTTTTTCGGGGGAAAACCACGACATGTTTTCAATTACACCAATGATCGGAACCTTAAGATCGGGATTAGTGAACATTGATGCTGCTTTGCGGGCATCATTAAGTGAGATTTCCTGGGGAGTTGTTACGATCAATGCACCCGAGAGATTAAGCTTCTGAGTTGTTGTAAGCTGAATGTCGCTCGTTCCGGGAGGGAAATCAATGATCATATAATCAATGTCACCCCACTGAGTGCCGCCGAGCAGCTGTGTAACAGCTTTTCCCGCCATTGGCCCACGCCATATAAGAGATTGTTTACGGTCCACAAAGAATCCAATGGAAATAATGCTGACTCCATATTTTTTTATAGGGAAAAAGATCTCTTTATCACCGATTGCCGATACATCAGGTCTTGCATCTTCTATTCCGAACATTTTAGGGATTGTCGGTCCAAAGATATCTGCATCGAACAAGGCAGTATTCAGGCCGTTTCGTGCAAATGCAATTGCAAGATTGGCTGCCACGGTTGATTTCCCTACTCCGCCTTTTCCTGATGCAACAACAATAATGTTTTTTATCCCTTCCATCGGGATTTTTTCGAACAGATCGCTCACTTTTTTTGATTCAGGATTTTTTTCCATATTATTTTTATTTTATTGCTTATTTCATGTTCAGGATTGAATTCCGTTATACTTTTTGACTGTATCATTGCCTCTGTGATTATTCTGTCAAAAGGAAGCTGTCCGGCGATGGTGATGCCGTTCTGAACACACCAATCCTCAATCTGTCGTCCCATCGAAATATTAATATCACATTTGTTTATGATAAGGTATGCCGGCAGGTTAAATTTCTTTACAATACCAACTGTTCTTTTCATATCATGCAAACCGGATATTGTTGGTTCGGTGACAATAACCACTTTATCCACGCCGGTGATGGTTGAAATTACCGGGCACCCGATACCGGGTGGTCCGTCGAGTATAATGGTTCCAATACCATTTTCCTTTGCTGTTTGTTTAGCCTTTTCCCTTACCATATTTACCAGCTTTCCGGAATTTTCTTCACCGGGAGCAAGCCGGCCATAAACCATTCTGCCATTCCGGAACGACCCTGAATATAATCTGCTTTTATCATTAGGGATCATGTTTATGGCATTTTCGGGGCATATTCGTGAACAAAGAAAACATCCGTCACAGGATATTTCAGAAATTATTACCTTATCTTTTTTATCAGATATTGCATCAAAGCGGCAATAATTTATACATAAACCGCAGCCGGTGCACAGATCGTAATTTATTACTGCTTTATGTCCGGAAATATAGACAATTTCTTCTTCATGTACCGGGCTGAATATTAAAAACAGGTTAGCGGCATCAACATCACAGTCGGCAAGAACAACATTGCCATTCAGTGTGGCAAACGCAGCGCTTATACTCGATTTTCCTGTCCCTCCTTTACCGCTTATTATTGCTATTTCCATTCTGTTTAAGTATATTTTCAACAACAGCCAGAAGTTGTTGTCCAAAAAAGGGATCCGATTCCGAAACTAATTTACCTGTGGAATATAATTCTGCTATCTCTTTTTTGTAAGGTATTTCCAGTAAAAGAGGGATGTTTTCATCATCAAGATATTCCTGAACCCGGGTATTCCCCAGTCCTGCCCTGTTGATTATGACTCCGAACTTTTTGTTGATCGCTTTGAGGGTTTCAACACTCTGTCGCAGGTCACTGAGCCCGAAAGGTGTTGGTTCGGTAACAAGTATAACATAATCCGATTGTTCAACTGTCTGAATAAAAGGGCATGATGTTCCCGGGGGAGAATCCAGAACAGTTATTCCGGTTTGCACTTTGATCTGTTTAATGGCAGCTTTGATAACACTTACAGGCGACATAACCCCGATATTCATCCGTGCTTCGATAAGTGAGTAAGAGTTGTTATATGAATATGAAGTAACATTGCCAAGTGGAAAAGGTTTTTCAGAGATGGCGTCATAATCACATGCAACACTGCATGCACCGCAACCATGACAGAGATCTTCAATAACATTTATTATTTTGGATGGGGGAAGCATAAAAATGGCATTATAATTACAATATTCATGACATTTCCCGCAAAAAGTACATTTATTGGTGTCGATAACCGGTACCAGGTGGGTAACTTCAATTGCTGAATTCAGTTTTACATCAAAGAATGCAACTGCATTTGGCGCCTCTGCATCACAGTCAACCAGAACAGCATCAATCTGATTGCTCATGAGAGTATAAAAAATGTTTGTGGCTACAAATGTTTTACCTGTCCCTCCTTTTCCGCTTGCAATTGCAATTTTAAACATATTACAAATGATATAATCAGCAACATTTCAATACTTTTGGAAGTTCGGGACTACCAAGATCTTCATTGTTAACTCCTTTGTATTTCTTATCCGGATCGTATTTAATACCAAGCTTTTCGAGCAAAGGTTCAATTGACACCTGATGAATTTGTAATCCGATATCCCATGGGTCATACCCCAGAAGAAGTCCGGCAATCTCTTCATATGTCAGAACCGGAATCCCAAAGCCGTTTTCACCATAAGTCTTGCCATCCTGTTCTGCTATGACATATTGCCAGCGGTCGAGGAAAAAAGTACAACCCGGACAATTTGCAATTATAAGATCAGGTTTATAAGGGAGCATTGAATCAAATTTCTTTTTTGAGTTGGTAACAGAATAACCCCTGTTCGATTTAAGGAGATATTGTCTGAATCCGAAGCCACAGCAATGACGTCTTTCGGGATAATCAACCTGCTTACCCCCCCATTCATCAGTCAATCCGGCAAGAACGTATGGATATTCGGCGCCTCCAATGCCATGTTCAGGGAAGATTTTCGCGTAATGACAACCAATATGATCAACAACTTTAAGAGCTTCCCCTGTATTTACATTCACCAGTTTGTATTTTGCTTTTTCCATTATTTCTTTGCGGAATTTGTAAATGACATCACTGGCATGAACAAGATTTTTTGGTATTTCAAAGGTTCTTCCTGTAGCACGTTTTAGTGATTCACGCGTCTTTTGGAGTGTTCCCGGAAAGTGTTTCCATGTTTCGAGTATTTCGACATAAATACCAAAAGAGGTTACACATGAAACTATGAAATTTTCATATCCTGCCTCATTCATCAATGAAAACTGCCGGGCAACAACTGTCATAATTGTTTCCATGGGAATCAGTCCGGAATGATATGCAATTCCTGTGCAGGATGTTTGTTTTATATCATCAAAAACATCTTTGCCAAGAACATCTTTCAGTATATCCATGTAAAGATTTTCAGCAGCAGGAAAAATGTTCTGCCTTATGCAGCTACGTGCAAAATAATATTTATCATCTGCTATTTCTTTCTGATAAGCATCCCAGTTTTCATTTTTCCTGATCTTCACGAGGTATAATTTTAACAGTTATTTGATTATAGATTTAAAACAATGTGCATGGTGCAATGTGCATGGTACAGGTTGCATGGTGCAGGTTGTATGGTGGATGTTGATTTATGAACTTAAATGATTTATTCATTGTACAGGAATTTCCAGTAT
>DNOQ01000159.1:6364-7053 GCA_003501665.1 Bacteroidales bacterium
GTACCGAGCCGTTTCATCATGGATTCTCTGTTCTTCCTCAGCCAGTTCCATACCGGACCCTGTTCAGGATAGGTTTCAAGATCAACTTCATCAAAATAAATGCAATAACCGTACTTGAGTATATGATCTCCTACAGTTCTTTTAATTGCAAGCTGTTTTCTTCCCTGTTCGCTTTCGATAAAGAAACCTGTTTCTATTGACAAGGCCCTTAATGCCTGGATAATATAACAGGGAACATTTCCCCGCGGACAACGGGTTTTACATGAAAGACACTCCCCGCACCTCCAGATAGTATCGCTTTTGAGAAGCTTTTCAAGCTGTGCTTCATCTCTTTCCTGAACCATACTCACCACCTGTCTTGGATCGTAGTCACTCACTTCTGCAGCCGGACAAACTGCAGTACAGACACCACAGTTCATACAAGCTTTCATCCCTTCAATAAAGCGGACATCCTTTTCGAGTTGCTCATATAAAGCAGGCATGCATATTTATTTTTATGATATAAGAACTTTTATTTTATTCTATTTATTAATGTGATATTCCCTTAAAAAGAATTTCTTTCCTTTATATATTACCGATTTTATCAGCTTTTGATTTATCAGTGATTCAACAACCTGATAATCTGCATTGTCTTTTTCAAGAAGCTTTGATAAGGTATCTTCTCTCAGTGGATGAACCGCTGTTATATT
>DNOQ01000274.1 GCA_003501665.1 Bacteroidales bacterium
AATGGCTTCATTTACTATTATTAATACAACATTTATTGCAACAAAATTAAGAAATCAATAAAAATAAGATAAAATACCATTAATAAAGGATAAATTAAACCAATAAGTAAATTTTATTTTGCAGTAACTTTATAATTTCTCCGGATAATTATTTTTCATAAACCCAGTCAATATTCAAGTTATGAAACACAAAACTTTAATTTCCCGCATTCAGAATGAAAGTATCAGGAATGCATTAAAAAAAATGAAAGTGATCCTTTTATTTTTTCTGACTTTGCTGGTCAGTTTCCCGCTAATTTCCGGGAATCCTTCAACAGAAGGATCCGTTAATCTCCCTCAGAATAAGGAGATCAGCGGTTCGGTCAAAGATAACCAGGGTCTTCCCCTCCAGGGTGTTTCAATAGTCGTAAAAGGGACTACCACAGGCACAATAACTGATTCAAACGGACTGTTCAGATTGTCAATACCTGCAGATGCCAGGACGCTGGTCTTTTCTTTTATAGGAATGAGATCTCAGGAGATTGAAATCGGAAACCAGACGACATTCAATGTAGTATTGATGGAAGAATCTTATCTGGTGGATGAGGTGGTTGTTGTAGGTTACGGGAGGACGGCTAAAAAGGATCTTACCGGTGCAGTCACTGTGGTTGAATCGGAAGATATGAATAAAGGAGTCTATTCATCACCAACCCAGATGCTTCAGGGAAAGGTTCCGGGATTGAATATTACGAGGAGCGGTGATCCTTCGGGCAGTGCATCAATCACTCTTCGCGGACCCTCAACCCTGAGAACAGGAGCTGCAATGGAACCGTTCTATGTGATTGACGGAGTCCCGGGAGCATCAATAGATGCTGTCGCTCCTGATGATATTGTAAGTATCAATATCATGAGAGATGCATCTTCGACCGCCATCTACGGCTCCCGTGCTGCTAACGGAATTATTCTTATTACCACGCGAAGGGCAAAAACCAATGAATCATATATAACCTATAACGGATATGCCGCACTCGAAACAGTATCCAACCGCATCGAGATGCTGAGTGCTGAAGAACTCCGCACTTATCTTTCGGCGGCCGGAAAGACACCTCTTGATGAGGATGGATCAAGCATTGACTGGCAGGATGAAGTAATGAGGAGGGGCATTTCGCATAACCATAATATTTCGTTTGGGAATGCATCGGAAAACACCAGATATAGTGCCAGTATAAATTACCTGGATAATCAGGGTATTATCAAAACCAGTTCAATGGATCGTATAACCGCACGTGTCAGTATGGAACAACAAACCATTAACGACAGGTTAACATTAGGATTTAACCTCTCAGCCACAGAAACAAACCAGCACGTGATAAGGGAAGAACTTTTTGCCAATATGCTGAAATACCTCCCGACAATTGGAATATATAATGAAGACGGCACATATTTCCAGAATACGCAGAACAGCAACTATCATAATCCTGTTGCTATCCTGGACAACGATATTGATGACCGCAGAATTAATAACACTCTTGCTAATGCTACTCTCAAAGTCAATATCGTAAAAGGACTCACCTATGATGCCAGCGTTTCATACCAGAATACCGACATTAAACGCAATGTATACAACAGACAGGCGTCTACACTTAAGATCGGATCCAACGGATTTGCACAGCGTTCTGAGTATGCAAACCGGAAAAAACTCTTTGAAAACTATCTGACGTACGATAATACTTTTGGACAACATCAGGTAAAAATTCTTGCAGGGTATTCCTGGCAGGAGGACAAACTTAATGACGGGTTTCAGGCAGCCAATGCCAACTTTGTATCGGACGACCAGTTATATAACAACCTTTCTCTCGGAAGCTCACCTGATAAGGTTACAAATTCGGAGAGATTCGGGACCGCCACAATACAAACGCTGAGGATCATTTCAGCTTATTCCCGTCTTAACTATCAGTTTGCCGACCGTTATCTTCTTCAGGCAACAATCCGGCGTGATGGCTCTTCTGCCTTCGGTTCCAATAACCGCTGGGGAACTTTCCCTGCTGTTTCCGTAGGCTGGAGAATTACCAATGAATCCTTCATGAAAGAACAGAAGGTTTTCAGCGATCTGAAACTTCGTATAGGTTACGGTATCAGTGGGAATTCACTGGGATTCGATCCTATGATCTCGAAAATGAAGTACGGATTGACCGGTGTTACTTACATCAATGGGGAACAGGTCCAGTCTATCGGTGTTACCCAGAATGAAAATCCCGACCTGAAATGGGAATCAACGGCAATGACCAATATCGGAATTGATTTCGCTGTTCTTAAAGGCCGGATAACCGGTACATTAGAGGTTTATGATAAGGAAACAAAGGATCTTATCTGGTATTATCCGGTCAAGGTCCCTCCATACCTCTTCCCGTATCTGTGGGCAAATGTCGGTGAAATAAGCAATAAGGGAATTGAATTCCAGATTGATGCCACTCCGGTTCGTACGGACAAATTCCACTGGGCTACATCATTCAATATTTCAACCAACAAAAATGAAGTAAAATCACTGTCGAACGATCAGTTTGAGACTCCTGAGATTGGAATCCGTACTGCATCTATAGGTGGTAAAGGCCAGTCGGGTAATCCGACCCAGGTCATAAAAGAAGGATATCCGCTCGGGACATTTTTCCTGAGACAGTGGGCAGGAAGAGATGAGAGTGACGTGTCATTGTTTTATGCCGCCAACGGAGATAAATTAAGAGTGGTAACTGTCGATGATTTTGTCATCTTCGGATCAGCACAACCAAAGATGATGTTCGGATGGAACAACAGTTTCTCATACGGGAATTTNNGGCCTGAATGATGTTAATTATGCAGCAAGCAATAATATTCCAAAATTCTCTCTTAATGAACCGAATGGAGATATAAACTCGTTCTACTACTCAGATCGCTTTCTTGAAACCGGAACCTATGTCAGACTCGACAATGCAACTCTTGGTTATAAAATCGATCTGAGAACGTTAAGGATAAACAGCGCCAGGATCTATGTTACCGCAAACAACATTTTTGTACTCACCAAATACAGGGGAGTTGATCCTGAGGTGAATATGGGCGGAATCAATCCGGGTATTGATAATAATAATTTCTATCCCAAGACCCGCTCAATTCTGCTTGGACTTAACCTTAATTTCTAAACCGGAATTCGTTCACCATTAAAAATAACACCAATGAAAATATTAAGATTAAATATAAGTCATCTGAGTAAGGCTGTAATGGTCTCAGCATTAATTACGGGTGCATGCACTGACCTTGATATAAAAGTTGAATCAGAACTTACTCCCGAGAATTTCCCGACCCAGCCGGAACATTTTGAAGCCGCGAAAGGTCCGATTTATTCGACGTTGCCGGCAAATTACGCTATAGATTACTGGCGTCTCCAGTCATTGTCCACTGATGAAGTCCTTATTCCTGCCCGGGGCGGTAACTGGGATGATGGAGGACAGTACAGGGAACTTCATAAACACACCTGGACCGTTGATCACAATATTGTCAGAACTATCTGGGAATACGGTTTTAAGGGTATAAGCTCCTGCAATCAGATTCTGACCATGTTTGAAGAGGTCCCTGAAGGAGATCTGAAGAACAAACAATTTGCTGAAATAAGGATGATGAGAGCTTTCTACTATTTCCTGATGCTTGATAATTTCGGGAATGTTCCGATACTTGAAAAATTCGGCGATGACACACCTACATCATCACGGTCAGAAGTTTTTAACTTCATCGAAAGCGAGATCCTGGATATACTTGAATACCTTCCTGTAAAAAAAGATGCAACCACTTATGGACGGCCGACAAAATGGATGGGGCACGCCCTGCTTGCAAAAATGTATCTCAATGCAAAGGTTTATACAGGTCAGACAAAATGGAATGAAGCAGTAGCCCAATGCGATTTTATTATCAAATCCAACCTGTTCAGCCTGGATGCCGATTATAAGAGCATGTTTCTGCCGACCAACGGACCATCTGTCAAAGAATTTATTTTCGCAATTGTATACGATGCGTTCAAGATAACCGGTAACTCATTTACCCGTTACTCACTTACTCCGGAGCTTAGATTCAAATATGAATTGGGAGACAGATCTCCCAGTAACTGCATGAAAACCCTTCCGGAGTATTACGATAAATTTAATCTGCCGGGAGATGTAAGAAATACGACCTGGCTTATAGGCCGCCAATATAATAATGACGGAACACCCATCACTGTTAAGACTACTTATATTAAACTTGATGAAACATATACAGGCCCTCCAAGGGATACAACCTGGCAGCTTTTGTTTACAAGAGAAGTATGGTTGCGTGGCGATCCGCTTAAAATGGATACAGGTAATGACTGGCTGGCACAGTATATGGGTGCAAGATCAATTAAATTCTATCCCGACAAGAACTGGGATCCGGTCAGCCGCAGCGATAATCACGATTTTCCTTTTTTAAGATATGCAGATATCCTTATGATGAAGGCAGAAGCAATCCTTCGGGGAGCCACAGCTACAAACGGTGATACACCCCTGTCACTGGTAAATCAGATCCGTTCCCGCGCCAAGACCTCTTTATTTGTTGATACTCCGACTCTTGATGAATTACTGGACGAACGTGCCAGGGAATTTATCTGGGAAGCATGGAGGCGAAATGATCTTATACGATACGATAAGTACAAGAATACCTGGCTCTTTAAATACACCCAAAGTGAGAAATACCGTGAATTGTTCCCGGTACCGGCAAACCAGATTAATCTTAATCCGAAACTTGTCCAGAATCCGGGTTATTAGTATTAACTGTCCCGGATTTTCAGGGTGATTTTTGAGCAATTATAAATTTTATTATCTTCCGCACCAAAGATCAGTGGTTCATTCCTCATGGGGATAGCAATTACTATGTGCCACAAAGACTGATGACCAATGAAAGAATTCACAACCATCGACTGGATAGTATCGATAATCTATGCAACTATTATTGTAACCGTCGGACTATGGGTTTCAAGGAGAAAAAAAGGAATAGAAAGGACCTCACAGGATTATTTTCTGGCAAGCCGTTCATTACCGTGGTGGGCAATTGGATCAACTCTTCTTGCAGCCAATATTTCTGCCGAACACTTCATTGCAATGTCCGGTTCGGGTTATGCGATCGGTCTTGCTATTGCTGCATATGAATGGATCGCTGCCATTTCACTGATCTTTGTGGCAAAATATTTCCTCCCGGTTTTTATAAGCAAGGGAATCAGCACCATGCCGCAATTTCTTTCACAAAGGTACGATAAGAAAGTAAGTACATGCTTTGCAGTCTTCTGGGTACTCGTCTACATTTTTGTGAATATGACCTCTGTTATTTACCTGGGTGCCCTGGCCATGGAAAGAATTATCGGGATCCCTCTGGTTTACGGTGTTATAGGCTTTGCAGCATTTTCAGCTTTATACTCACTATGGGGCGGAATGAAAGCAGTGGCATGGACAGATGTTATAAATGTTACGGTACTGGTTCTCGGAGGACTTGTAACCACAGCACTTGCTCTTAATGCCGTAGGTGACGGAAACGGAATTTTTGCGGGAATGGCAACACTTCTGGATAAAGTTCCCCAGAAGTTCCACATGATAATTGAAAAAGGGACACTTTTTGCTCCTGACGGAAAAGGAGGATTAAAAGATGCCTTCTCGGATCTTCCCGGACTAGGAGTGGTTTTAGGATCAATGTGGCTTACAAATCTCAGCTTCTGGGGATTCAACCAGTTTATCATACAACGCGGCCTGGCCGGTAAAAGCCTGAAAGAAGCTCAGCTTGGAGTAGTATTTGCCAGTTACCTTAAGCTTCTTATACCCCTGTTAGTTGTCATACCGGGGATTTCAGTATTCGCACTTGGCGCCGACCTGGGAAAATCGGACGAAGCTTATCCGTGGTTAATAAAAAATATCATTCCCGTTGGTATAACAGGACTCTCATTTGCAGCAATTGCAGCAGCAGCTGTTTCTTCAATCAGTTCAATAGTTAACAGCACTTCCACAGTTTTTACCATGGATATTTATAAAGCATTTATTAATAAAAATGCAACTGAAAAACAGCTGGTCAGAACCGGGACAATAGTGGCTTTTATCGCACTGGTAATAGCGACATCCATTGCTCCCAGACTGAGTACTCTCGATCAGGCTTACCAGTATATACAGGAATATACCGGATTCATTTATCCGGGAGAATTTCTTATATTTTTCTGCGGACTGTTCTGGAGAAAGGCCTCATCGAAAGCAGCTCTGTGGGTAGCGTTGCTGACCATACCCATGGGATTGGGAATGAAGATGATATTTCCGGAAATGCCGTTTGTACTGCGTATAGGATATGTATTTATAATACTCTCATTTGTAATGGTTGGAGGAAGCCTTCTTGATAAAAGCCACAATACCGATAATGTAACGGATATGACATCAGGTAAGAAAATAGTTGATCTTGGAATTAAACTCGTGGCTTTTGCCATGCTTGCAGGGATTGTTGCAGCATTTTTCGTTTATCCGCTCAGAACCCTGGCACTCGAATCAATGTATGTCCTGGTATTTATGTTTATTCTCCTCGGCCTTATACTGATCTTTAACAATAAACTTAAAAAGATGGATATGAAAGCAATCATTGTCGGTAAAGGATTATTTAAAACACCGGCAAAATTTAATATTGCGGCAATAGGAGTATGCGGAATTTTAGCAATATTGTATTATTTTTTCTGGTAACTGTTTAATTTGCTGATTATTCCAGGTTCAAAGTTCAAAGTTCCAGGTTAAAAAACCTGGAATCTGGAACCTGAAACCTGAAACCTGNNATAGAACCTGGAACCTGGAACCTGAACGAATGAACAAATAATAACAATATCAACGAAATATAGACATTATGGAAGGAAATTCAAGTGATAACAGAATCTATAAAAGTACATTGCATAAGATGACACAGACCACTCCGACTGCTTTGTGGAACGATTCATGTTCAATTGAAGAATTGACATGGTCGATCGGTCATGGTGCAGTGGGCGCCACCTGCAATCCGGTGATAGTAGCTACGGTTCTTAAGCAGGAATGGGATCTGTGGAAGGACAGGATCCCTCAGATTATTAATGAGAATCCATTTGCCACCGAGGACGAGGTAGCATGGCAGCTCATCGAGGAAATGTCGGTAAAAGCTGCCGCACTTCTTAAACCGGTGTTTGACAGGGAAAACGGAAAAAACGGACGATTGTCAATTCAGACTGATCCGAGATTATACAGGGATGCAGAAAGGATTCTGGCTCAGGCTGAGCGTTTCAGCAGGCTGGCTCCAAACATGATTGTGAAAATACCAGTCACAAAATCCGGTATTGAAGCCATTGAAGAAGCAACATACAGGGGTATAAGCATCAATGCAACCGTAAGCTTTACTTTGCCTCAGGCTGTTGCTGTGGCCGAAGCCGTGGAACGCGGACTGACCCGACGCGAAAAAGAAGGGAAGGATATAAACACAATGGGACCAGTTTGTACACTGATGGTGGGAAGACTTGACGACTGGCTGAAAGTGGTGACAGAAAAGGAAAACATCATTCCAAATCCGCATATACTCGACTGGGCCGGTGTGGCCGTTATGAAAAAAGCATACAGGATCTATACCGAAAGAGGATACCGGCTGAGGCTTCTGAGTGCCGCCTTCCGTAATCACCGCCACTGGTCAGAATTCATAGGAGGAGATGTCGTGATATCCCCTCCCTGTATGTGGCAGAAAAGATATAATGCATCGGATGTAACGGTTGAAAACCGTATGGATACACCCGTGGACCCTGCAATCGTTGCAGAACTCGAGAGGAAATATGTTGATTTCAGGCGTGCATATCATGAGGACGGAATGAAACCTGAAGAATTTGACGGATACGGAGCAACAGTAAGAACACTGAGACAGTTCAGCCAGGCAACGACTGATCTGATATTAACTATCCGGGACATTATGCTGAAATAGTTTATGTTGCTGGTTGCCGGTTACTGGTTGCCGGTTACTGTTTGATGATTAAAATAATTAAGAATTATAATAATGTTTTGATAAACAAGATATTATGAAAAGTATCAGAATAACTGCCGGTCAGGCAATCGTCAGATTCCTGAAAAATCAATATATCGAATCTGACGGGAAACAGAATCCTTTTTTTGCAGGTTGTCTTGGGATATTCGGTCATGGTATTGTTGCCGGTGTCGGGGAAGGATTACTCGAAAATCCCGATTTCCGGTATTATATGACGAGAAATGAACAGGCATCCGTTCACATTGCCACAGCATACGCCAAAATGAAAAATCGTCTGGGCACCTTTGCCTGTATCTCTTCTATCGGTCCGGGAGCTACCAACATGATAACAGGTGCTGCATGCGCCACAATAAACCGTTTGCCTGTATTGCTGATTCCGGGGGATATCTTTGCCACCAGAAATGTGGCGCCGGTGTTGCAGCAGCTGGAGTCACCCTTTTCTCAGGACATCTCAGTAAATGATTGTTTCAAACCGGTATCAAAATACTGGGACAGGATAAACAGGGCAGAGCAGCTGATAACTTCCCTGCCCGAGGTAATGAGGGTTCTCACGTCTCCGGCCGATACCGGTGCTGTAACACTGGCCATGCCTCAGGATGTTCAGGCTGAAGCATTTGATTTCCCGGAAGAACTTTTTTCAAAAAGAGTGTGGAGAATACCGCGTCCACGGGCTGATTCAGGAATTCTGAAAGAGGCAGTCAGGATAATAAAAGCATCAGAAAAGCCGGTGATTATCGCGGGCGGAGGGGTAATTTACAGTCAGGCAACAGAAGCATTAAAGAAACTTGTGGAAACCACAGGCATCCCGGTTGCCGAAACATTTGCCGGAAAAGGTTCTCTCCCGTTCGATCATCAGTCAAACCTTGGGGCGACAGGTGTAACGGGGACACCGGGAGCTGACTTGTTTACTGCTGAAGCCGATCTGATAATCGGTATCGGGACACGCTACAGCGATTTTACAACAGCTTCAAAAACAGCGTTTCAAAATCCCGCGGTAAAATTCATCAACATCAATATCGCTGATTTCGATTCACACAAACAATGCGCAATTCCACTGACTTCCGATGCCAGAGTCTGCCTTGAGGAACTTACCACTCTGCTTGAAGGATACAAGGTAACCGATGAGTACAGAAAAAATGCCCTTGAGGCCAATAAGGCGTGGGAAAAGCAGGTTGACGGGTTTTTTAAGGTATCAGGATCTGTTCCCGTTACACAGGCAGAAGTGATTGGAGCCGTAAGCGGATTTGCAGGGCCCCGGGATGTTGTACTGTGCGCTGCCGGAAGTCTGCCGGGAGATCTGCATAAATTGTGGAGAACGACAGATCCAAAAGGATTTCACCTTGAATATGGCTATTCAACAATGGGTTATGAGTGTGCTGCCGGGATTGGTGCAAAAATGGCCTGTCCCGACCGTGAAATATTCGTGATGGTTGGCGACGGAAATTATCTTATGATGAATAATGAAATTGTCACTGCAATCCAGGAAGGAATAAAATACACGATCATATTGCTGAATAACAACGGATTTGGAAGTATCGGCGGATTATCACAATCAATAGGTTCACAACGGTTCGGCACAAAATACCGATACAGGGATGATAAGTCCGGATTACTTACCGGAGACAAGCTCCCGGTGAATTTCGCAGAAAATGCAAGGAGTCTCGGAGCACACGTTATTGAGGCAACCGATATTGACTCGTTGAAGAAAGCCCTTCAGGAAGCAAAGAAACAAACTGTAACAACCGTAATCACTATTGAAACAGATCTTTACAAGGGAATTCCGGGATATGCCTGGTGGGAGGTTCCTGTTTCTGAGGTATCGGAAATAGACAGTGTTAAGGAAGCCTATAAGATCTTCAGGGAAAACAAAAAGAAACAAAAGTATCATCTATAATGATGACTTTGTGGCACTTAGTGCCTTTGTGCCTTTGTGGCAAAAAAAATGCCACCAAGACACCAAGACACTAAGAATCACTAAGTCAGCACATTGTACTAACATCCATAAATTCTTAATAACCATTTAAATCGAATAAAAGGACAAATATAATGACAAGAGTACTTAAAAACTATATCAACGGTAGTTGGTGCGAAAGCAGGAATTCAAAGCTTCGCGATGTCATTAATCCTGCCACGGGGCAGATCCTGGCATCGGTACCGGCAGGATCGGGAGAAGATATCAATGATGCTGCCGAAAGTGCACATAAGGCATGGTCAGGGTGGCGTAACACTCCTGCCACACAACGCGTTCAATACCTTTTCAGGATGAAACAGATCATTGAAGCACACCTGGATGAGATTGCTGAAATCTGTACCGGTGAATGCGGAAAGACATTTGCAGAATCAAAAGCTGAAATAGTCCGTGCAATCGAAAATATTGAAGTAGCCTGCGGAATCCCGAAACTTCTTCAGAGTGATTTCTCAGAGGATATTGCAACGGGAATAGATGAGTTTTATATTCGCCAGCCTGTGGGTGTTGGAGCCAGTATTTCACCATTTAACTTTCCGGTTATGATCCCGTTCTGGTTCATGCCGTACGCGATTGCATGCGGTAATACATATATTGTAAAACCATCGGGGAAAGTGCCACAGTCAATGACACGGATTTTTGAGCTTTTTGAAGATCTCAATCTCCCGGATGGCGTGCTTAATATGGTACATGGCGGGAAGGAGACCGTTGATGCAATTCTTGAAAATCCTTACATCCGTGCAGTGAGTTTCGTTGGTTCAACATCAGTGGCAAAATACATTTATGAGAACGGCACCGCAAACGGGAAGAGGGTCCAGGCACTCGGTGGTGCAAAAAATCCGGTAGTCATAATGCCTGATGCAGATGTAGATACGACAGTAAAGATCATTGCCGACAGTGCTTATGGCTGTGCAGGTCAGAGATGCCTGGCCGCTGCGATAATTCTTACAGTCGGGAAAGCCGGCGATATTTTTACCAAAAAACTGATTCAGATATCAAAGGAACGTAAGGTGGGAAATGGCATGGATAAGGGGGTGGAAATTGGCCCTGTTATTACCAGAGAGAGTAAGGAGAAAATTGAGAGCCTGATTCAGAAGGGAGTTGACGATGGTGGCAAGCTGTTGCTTGATGGAAGGAATA
>DNOQ01000305.1 GCA_003501665.1 Bacteroidales bacterium
AGAATCCGGAATGACAGGTGCAAAAGATCTTTCGGAAGATTTTTTTAAAGGCAGGATGCTTTTAAATCTTGACTCGGAGGATGAAGGGATCCTCTTCATCGGATGTGCAGGAGGGATGGATACGATAGGGACAATGACATTTCTGCGGGAGCCTGTTCCCTCAGGGTACGGGGCATTTCTCTTATCTGTTACAGGTCTGCGGGGAGGACATTCAGGAGATGAAATCCATAAAGGATTTGGAAATTCGGTAAAAATAATGACCCGTATAATAAGTGAACTTGACCGGGAGTTTGGAATTTCATTGAGCAATTTTGACGGAGGGAACCTTAGAAATGCCATACCCCGGGAAGCATTCGCAACAATAGTTGCCGGCAAATCCATGGCAGACACTTTTAGTGAGCATGTAAAAGATTTACAGTCAATGTTTCGTAAAGAATACGGGGATATTGAAAAAGATCTGAAGATATCATTGGCCGTTACCGGACTTCCGCCATATGTAACAGACCGTACAAGCCAGGATAATCTGATAAACCTGCTTGAATGCTGCCCTCATGGAGTAATTGCCTGGTCGAAAGAAATGAAGGATCTGGTTGAAACATCAACAAATCTTGCATCAGTTAAATTCACCGGTGATGATAAGATCACAATAGTTACCACCCAGAGGAGTTCTTCGGAATCATCAAAGCGTGATGCTTCAGCAATGGTCGTATCCTGTATGAAGCCTGCCGGTGCCACAATAACACAATCACAGGGCTATCCGGGATGGACTCCGGATTTAAATTCCGGGATACTCAACATCACCCGCAACGCTTACCGGAAACTTTTCGGTAAAGAACCCGATATAAGATCAATCCATGCAGGACTTGAATGCGGACTTATTTACGAAAAATTCAAAGGTATTGACATGATATCTTTTGGACCTACAATACGCGGAGCCCACACTCCGGAAGAGAAGATTGAGATCAGAACAGCCAAAATGTTCTGGGATCTGCTGATTGAAGTTATTAACAATATTCCGCCAATAACACTTAATAATAACTGAGTTAATCCAGGTCAGTCGAGACTGAAAAAATCATCTTTACCGGCAGCACAAAGTGGACAGACATAGTCGTCAGGAAGATCACTGAAAGATGTGCCAGGTTCAATGTTTGCATCCGGATCTCCCTCTTCAGGATCATATATGTATCCGCATATCTGGCATTTATATTTTTCCATTCTTATTAATTATTATGGTGTTAAGATAATAAAGTAGCGTTTTATTCGAAAGAAAGTTGACGGACAACATCTATTACGGTACCATCGACCCATTTTATGGCAGCCACTATCCTGTCTCCGAATCGTGGTTTTGAGGGTTATGACCACATATTTCTATAAGGACACCTCCGGTAGATTTAGGATGAAAAAAAGCTGTATCCAGACCCTCAGCTCCCTTTCCTGGCACCTGGTCAATCAGAGTAACACCATTATTTTCAGCATGTTTAAGCTGGCCCGTCAGATCTTCCACGGCAAAAGCTATATGATGGATCCCTTCTCCCCTCTTTTCGATGAATTTAGCAATCGGGCCATCAGGATCTGTTGATTCAAGCAGTTCAATCTTTGTCTGCCCCAGCACAAAGAATGCGGTTTTTACTTTCTGTTCCGGCACCTCTTCAATGTTATAACATTGGAGACCAAAGATTTTCTCATAAAAATTAATTGCTGAAACCAGATCTTTCACTGCAATTCCAATATGTTCAATATGTGATGGAGTCATTCAAATCTGTTTAAATCAGGAGATAAATTTAGCCTAAAAGGGGAAATCGACGGGAGATACGACATCCGTTTCTGTCTCGTCAGGTTTTTCTGCAGCCAGATGAACAGGATTACCATCAACAAAGATTGCCTTATAGGGTTTTGTGGGGCATGCAAATTCACAATGGCCGCATCCGATACAGATATCCACATTGGTTTCAGGTATCAGGAGGTTACCTTCATAAGGAATCATATAAACCGCTTTGGTCGGACATGACTCCGAACAGGCTCCACAAGTTGTCTTCTCGGTTTTGACTATGCAGTTATCCTTAATGAAATTTACTTTACCCAGCTGAGTAAGTTTTTTTGCCTCCGGCAGCAGGGGACGAAGAGCATACGTGGGGCAGACTTCCGTACATCTCGTACAGTTAAATGTGCAGAAACTTTTATGATAATCCATTACCGGTTGCATGATGCCCATGATGCCGTACTGAAGCAGAGCAGGTTTCAGCACACCGTTAGGACACGCTGTGATACACAGTGAACAGGCTATACAGTCTTTATTGAAATCTTCAATTGATCCGGCGCCGGGAGGGCAGACAGGCAGGGTTCTGTTTTCGGGTACTGTGGATTGTTTCTGTGGAACAGGTATCTGGTTCCCCTGTCCGTTAAGAATATCAGGCAAACCGAATATCATTCCGATTGCGCCGGCTACAAATTTCCGCTTTTCTGTATCTGTCACATGGATTTTCTTTTTGATCCTTACAAATCCGTAAGAAAGAGCTTTATCGGGACAAATTTTAATACAGTTGAAACAGTCGACGCATCGTGAAACATCCACTTTTTGCTGAAGGAAATCGATGCAGGATGATTTACAGCCTACCGAGCATCTGCCACATTTTGTACATTTTTCTTCATCAAATTTTATTCTCAGAAGGGAAACTTTTGAGAACAATCCGAGAAGAGTTCCCACCGGGCAGATCATGTTACAATACAAACGTCCTTTTGCCAGGGAAATAAGTCCGAACAAAAGAAGAAAAGCTGCAGGTATTAAATATGAAAACAGATTATACCCGTTGACAGTCACATGATGCAGGCTGTAATTATCAAATTTACCAAGCACCCATGTAAAGAAATTGTTAATTACAATCACAACCGGTTTAAAAAAATATGTCACGGTTCTGCCGTAAATACTGTAAGGATCAAGTAAAGTAAGAAGATAGACACCCGAGAAAACTGATACAACGATCGTAACAACGAGTATCACATACCTGAGTATTGTGAAAGGTCTTTTATAGCCATATCTTCTGAACTTCCTTCTTATTCGTCCGCCAATCCGGCTCGAAATATCCTGTGCCACACCCAGCGGGCAAAGAAATGAACAATAAGTTCTGCCTGAAATTATTGTGAGAATAAGGATGGCTGCAAAACCTGCAGTAACGATAGTACCCAGGTCATGAAATTTCAGTATGGAGGGTATGAACTGCAACCAGAGCAGTATGTTAATATATTTTGTCGGGATAAAGTACCTGAAATCGGCAAATACGACAAAAAAACATATTAGTATCAGGGCTGAAAAAAATATCCGGAAACTTCTCAGGAATGGAGACCTCATCAGAAATCACATTTTTATTCTTCTAATATTCAGTGTATCTATATCCATGGTCCCAAGTCCCAGTTTATGAGCCATGGGAATATATTCAATTTTAGAAGTCTCGACTCCCAGCATTTTTGATGCTGCGGTATCTCCGGCAACCCAGTCGGTGGTAATGATCTGGGATTTCATCTGTACAACATCGGCCTTTGAAACACCCTGAGGTCCATGTTTGACCATAACATTATAGCAATCGATAACATTCAGGGCAGGTTTTTTATGATACATTGCATAATCAACAATACACTGGTTGAGATTGTTTGCATGCCAGTAGGCTCTGTCCCATACTACACCCATCATATTTTTAAGACAACAGGTCATTCTTGTGGAATTATGGTCTTTAAGTACCGGGACATTAATAAAAACATCCGTTGAAAGAATCAGTTCATGTACCTTTGCCTTTTTAAGTCTCATACCCCCCGGAATTTCGATCTCCTGATAATAATTTTCCGTACCTGCCGGTACTACTTTTGCCCCGGCCTGTCTGGCAGCTCTCTCAATTCCTGAATTTCTGTAACAGTTAACTCCGTTATCAATAGTATGGTCGAATACATAAACCTCTTTTGCACCTGCTTTAAAACAATGCTCAACTATTCTCTTAACCAGAGCCGGATTTGTGTTTGCTGCAAGTTCGGGGATAACATCCCATCCTATATTTGGTTTGACTACCACTTTCTGACCCTTCCTTACAAAATTCCCGATACCTCCCATTTCCTGAATTCCCAGATCGAACATTGCTTCAGGGGAGCCTCCCATTACCGCCACCATATCATATTTTGTACTCGCCGGAAATGTTTTCAGCATACCATCAAATCTGCCTATTTTGAAAACAGCTCCGGCT
>DNOQ01000276.1 GCA_003501665.1 Bacteroidales bacterium
AACATTAAATTCAACCGCACAATGCGTGATAAAATATTTCTGTTATTTTTAATTTCCGGTTCTCATGGTTTATTTTTGACCTGACTTGATTACCTGTAAATAAATCAGGATAATAAGCAACCGTAACCGGAACCGGATTACTGCTGAAACATCTTCTTTATGAGAACAAAGATTAAAATATGTTGCATCCAGAGTATTGAAGAAGTAAATACTGCTATTGAATCTGGTGCTGATGCAATCGGACTTGTTGCTAAAATGCCCAGAGGACCAGGTCCAATTACGGACAAGCTTATCAGGCAGATAGCCGATTCAGTCCCCCCGTTTATAGGTACTTTCCTGTTAACCAGTGAAATATCTGCTGATAAAATAATAAAACATCACCGCAGAACTCTCACAAATACAATTCAGATAGTTGATCTTCTATCGGTTGGAACTTATTCCCAACTAAAAGAAGCTTTACCTGCCGTGAAGATAATTCAGGTAATCCATGTAATTGATAGTAAATCGGTTGACCTGGCCATCAGATTGTCAGAGAGTGTCGATGCACTGCTGCTTGACAGCGGAAACCCGAATCTGAAAATCAAAGAACTTGGAGGAACGGGCAGGGTCCATAACTGGGGCCTGAGCAGACAGATCCGGGATAACTCAAAATGCCCTGTCATTCTTGCCGGTGGATTGAACCGTGAAAATGTCAGTCTGGCAATTGAAACGGTACAGCCCTTTGCGGTGGATGTTTGCAGTGGTGTGAGGACCAACGGGCTGCTGGACAGTAAAAAACTAGCCGACTTTATTAAAAATGCCATTTCCAGCCCATGAAGGATGAAGAATATTTATTCAGAGGACATGATTTTTTAATCTGCGGCAGATAAATTATTATTTTTAACCAGTGAAGAACCAATCCAACAAACATCTGTCAATCTCAGTACATTCCCTCTCACCGATTAATAGAAAAAAGATGTGGTCTAACACCTGTCGATTATATTCCCATAATCCAAAATGACTAAAAAATCTATGAAACTATTAGTATGTGACAGGAATGAAAAGAGGAGAGCAAAGCTAAAAAAAACTTGACTTTTACTTTTTCAAGGCATAACTTTATCACAATAAACTGTTGTAATGGCCAGCCTCATTCCCGGATACGAATACGACATCTTCATCAGCTACCGCCAGAAAGACAATAAAGGCGACAGATGGGTAAGCACATTCGTTGAAGCACTCAGGACAGAACTTGAGGGTACCTTCAAGGAGGACGTCTCAGTATATTTTGATGAGAATCCGCACGATCGCCTGCAGGAGACGCATAATGTAGACAAGAGTCTTGAAGGTAAACTGAAGTGTCTTATTTTCATTCCGATCCTGTCTCAGACTTATTGTGACCCGCAAAGCTATGCATGGCAGTACGAGTTTCTGACATTCATTAAACTTGCAGGCGGGGATCGCTTTGGAAAAGATATCAGGCTCAGGAGCGGCAACTACGCAAGCAGAGTTCTCCCGATAAGGATACACGATATCGAAGAGGAGGATGTGAAGCTGTTTGAAAAAGAGACGGGATCAAAACTGCGGGCAATGGATTTTGTTTTCAGAACAGCATCGGGAGTAAGCAGGCCTTTGCTTCAAAACGAAGATCATCCGAATGAGAACCTGAACAAGACATTTTACCGCGACCAGATCAACAAAGTGACCCGTGCGATAAAGGATATCATAACGGGAATGAAAACGGAAACTGTCCCGGCTGCAGAAGATAAACTGAAAGTCAAAGCGCAACATTATGAAACGGAAAGAGAAGAAAGAATACCTGAAACAGTTAAAACTGCTGTTTTACCTAAGAAGAACCTGATTTCGATTTTTTCTCTGGCAGCGATTTTAGTAGTTGCAGGGATATTTTTATATCCGAAAATATTAAAGAAGGACAGGCTGGAATATTACAGGTCAAAAGGAGAGATCTCTGTTGCAGTTATGCCGTTTCAGAATCTCACCAACGATACTCTTTGGAATGTCTGGCAGAATGGAATACAGAATGAATTGATCAATAGTCTGACAAACACAACGGAATTAAAAATAAGACAGGCAGAAACGGTAAATGGTTTGATAAAAGGTCGAGGAATTACGAGTTATACTTCAATCACGCCTTCGGTAGCAAGAAACATATCCCGGAAACTTGATTCCCATGTCTTTATCCATGGAAGTATAAAGCAGGCGGCTTCCACAATACGGTTGAATGCTCAACTGATCGATTCGGAAACGGAAGAGGTATTCAAAACCTTTCAGATAGAAGATACTGCGAGGGAAGAGAACATCTTCCGGATCATTGATTCGCTCTCAGCACTAATAAAGAATTATCTCATCATAACAGTTCTGGAAAAGGAATTGACAAGGGAGATTAAGTCTTATATGTCAACAAGTTCGCCTGAGGCTTACAGGAACTTCATAAATGGGTCTAATGCTTTTACTAAACTAGATTTTTCGAAATCTAGAGAATTCTTAGTGAAGGCATTGGTTATAGATTCAAACTTTAATTCTGCAGCATACCTGGTTGCATTTTCATATGGAAATCAGAGTAATTATCCAGAGGCAAAAAAATGGGCTCTGAAGCTTTACAGCAAAAGAGATCAGATGTCCGTCATGGAAAATTTATGGGCTGATCATGTATATGCGTCATACTTTGAAACACCCTCTGAGGAAATTAGATCATTGAGGCATATCCTCGAATTTGATGATCATTCAGCGCTTGCTTATTATAACTTGGGCAATGCTTACTCCCATTTGTGTCAATATGACAAAGCAATTCTTGAATTAGAAAGAGCACTGAAACTCCATGACAAATGGGGTGGAAAACCTTATTGGGTTTCCAACTATACGGCCCTTGGGAATGCATATCATCAAATGGGGATGTACAGGAGAGAGGAGAAGCTTTATAGTAAAGCCGAACAGGACTTCCCGGGAAATATCAGTTTGCTTCGCAGGCAGGCCATACTGGCATTATCTCAGGGCAGGGCAAAGAAAGCCGGTGAATATATTGACAGATATGTTTCAGTGCATATAGAGAATAAAGCATATGAAACGGTGATAGCAACTAATCTTGCCGGCATCTATGTGCAGGCAGGGATCCCTGACAAAGCGGAAGAGTACTATCGTCAGGCACTCTCACTGGATCCTGGAAACCCGATGAGGATTAATGCACTTGCTTATTTTCTGGTTGACTCAGAACTAAATGTAAACGAAGGCATTGAACTGATTGAAAAGGCATCAGAATTTGGACTTGATAGATTCTATTATACTCATTGCAAAGGCTGGGGACTGTATAAGCAGGAGAGGTACAATGAAGCACTGGAACTGCTTGAAAAAAGCTGGGATTCAAGACCCGTTTACAACCACGATGTATATCTTCATCTCGAAGCAGCGAAGAAGGCTGTTGCGAGAGAGAAGTGAAGCAAGAGTGATGTGTAATGATTAATAGATCATTGTTAACCAGTTAATTCTGAAAATAAAAAAAAGATTCTTCGCTCCACTTCGTTTTGCTCAGAATGACAGATACTTGTGTTTGTTAGGGAGGTTCGGGGCTAAAGCCCCGAAGGAGATGGGTGAGGTCTCTTTTTTGATTCCGGGCTGCAGCAAACATAAAGGGAAAGAATTATTTCCTGTTTTCCGCAATGCAGCACCCTGTTCTGGAAAGAGTGTAATGTGAATAATCCTAATTCCATCTGGGCAGGAAGCATACTTTCACTACTCAGCTCTGATGGAACGTAATGTGAATAACCCTCGGTCCGGTTGGAAGTAGAATGCCCCCAACCTGAATAGCTCTGAAAGAGCGTGATGTGAATAATCCTGGGTCCATCTTGGCAGGAAGCATCCTTTCACTACTCAGCTCTGAAAGAGCGTGATGTGAATAATCCTGGGTCCATCTTGGCAGGAAGCATCCTT
>DNOQ01000275.1 GCA_003501665.1 Bacteroidales bacterium
AAGTATGCTTCCTGCCCAGATGGACTTAGGATTATTCACATTACACTCTTTCCAGAACAGGGTGCTGCATTGCGGAAAACAGGAAATAATTCTTTCCCTTTATGTTTGCTTCAGCCCGGAATCAAAAAAGAGACCTCCCCAGTCTCCTCTCCTTTGGGGCTTTTGCCCCGAACATTTTATTATATATAATATACCTATGGCACAGATGATTTCGGCTTTACAGGTCCCAGATATTTGTCACACCATGCTAAAACCTCCCTGATCATTTCATCCTTGGGAACGTAATGATCTGTATTATATACCTTAAGACGTTTATGTTCCGAAGGAGTTCCAAGCAGGTCGAAAAAGGGTTCCACATTGATATCTATATTATAACGGTAATCATACCTGCCGTTTAACATAAGGGTTGGTATTTTAACCCTTGAAAGATAGTTTATTGCATGAACTTCCGGCAGAAGAGCTCCGTTGAATCCCCCAATGATTAAAATGTTCAATTTAAGCCGGCCCTCAATAGCTGGAATCCAACCCATCGATCCTCCCCAGCTTATTCCGTAAAATCCAAGCTTATTTGTGTCGATATCCGACCGAGTTTCAAGGTAATCAATCGATCTTCTAAAATCTTTACAAGCTTTTATTAACCATTCTGTTAACTTGTGTCCTTCCATGGGAAGCGGTCCATCTTTTCTTTCAAAAGTTCTGTAATATTCAGGATACATTACTGCCCGACCGCTTTTTAAGATAAAATCTAAATTCCATTTCCAGTTACCTTTTATCAGAGAATCTTCAAAGACTGCATTTAATCCGGGCCAAAAAACAAGAGTTTGAAAAGGAGGTGATGCATTCGTAGGGAAAAAAAGATAGGCAATCATCCTTTCTCTTCCATATGCAGCATCGAAGGTAATTTTTTCGATGATCCAATCCTTATTACTGAGGTCTTTCTGTTCAACTCTTGCATTCAGGTCGGTCTTGTCGTAAAGGAACTGGTTCTTATAAATCTCGAAGATCTTATCTTCGACAGGTGTTTCTTTCGAAAAATCCCTGTTACCACTATAATATGCCCATCCTTCAATATTTTCAATCAACTTAAATGCATTTTCAGGGATTTTTTCTTTATCAATATATTTAACACAGCGGAATCCATTCTTTTCAGAGCGGTTAAAAGACGGGAGTTGGCTCATGTCGGAATACATGTATATCGGATCATTCCATGCACCTCCCCGAATTATATGGCCAACCGGCGTTTCATTCCAGCACCATTCCCGTACGTTCCCTGCCATATCATAAGCGCCAAAACAACTTATTCCCGGAAATTTACCAGCCTTATCAGACCCTTTGCCAAGAAAATTGCTTAATGGTAATATTCTGGAACCAAATGTATTATCGATGTATGGTATATAAAATCCAACTGCACTGCCCCAATGCTCCGCAGTCGGAAGACTCTTCCCCGCATATTCAGCATATGCGGCCGCCTCATACCAGCTGATCCCGGAGACCGGGTACTCATCCTGGCTGTCAGGATAATCACCCGCTTCCCATGTGAATGGTCCCGGCCGGCCTGTCTTATCAACAAATAAAGACATCACTTCTTCCCATCTGATGACCTTCCCATCTTTCTTAAATTCATGTTTCCAGTATTTCTGATTCCTGTATCCTCCGTTCTCGACAAACTCCTTATACTGCTTATTGGTTACTTCATAACGGTCAATGAAAAAGCCATTTTTTACCTTTAGATAATTACCAGCCTCCTCTGCTTTATATCCTTCAACATATACCATTCCCGGTGGTATCTCTACCTGCTTGAAGAGTTTCCTGTACAAAGTATCTATACCTGTTCTTATTACTGCCATTAAATTCTCATATCCTGATTTTTCTATCCTGACCTGATAATATTCATCAGAAGGCATTTTCAGGCTTTCAATGGGAGTTATGCCCAATTTTTTCCACTTACCAATAGTATCAGCATAATTCCTTGTAAAAACACTTGCACCGGGAGGATCAGTGAGAATCGTTAAATCAGACATAACCAATGATGACAATTCCTGAAATTCAGGGTCTTTTGAAATATACTTATCTGCTTTTTGAACTAGTTTGAAAGCAGCAGCAATATCTGATTTGAATATAAGTTGTTCGATTTCTGTTAAAGCCTTTTCTTTCGCCCATTTCATCGTGGAATTACGAATCAGGAGAAATATCACTACCCCCAAAATTACTAGAGTTGCCAGAGAACCCGGGATCAATATCCCTTGCTTATTAAATAACGGGAATCTTCTCCCTTTTCCAAATTTGATTTTTTCCTCTTTAGCTTTCTGTTTTAGTTTAATTATTTCTTTTTTAACCGGTTCTTCAATTATAATCTCCTTTTTACTCCCAATTGCCTGTACTCCTTTGTGTTTTAATTGAGCAGGTGAATCCGATATCTTCATGCTTTCAATTATGTCCTTAACTGCCAGAGCCACCTTATTTATCTGATTGCGATAAATGGTATGGTTAAGATTATCATGGGGATTCTCCTCATTTGAACGGAGCGGACGGTTCACTCCCGGCTCTTTATAAATGAAATCAACACCTCTCAGAAACCCGCCTGTGACTGATTCACACAGCTTAATATCTTCAGTATCCAGATCATGTATACGAACCGGAAGTATCCTGCTTGCCACATTGCCATTGGGCAGTTTTACCTTCAATCCGAACTGATCCCCGGAGACCTGTTCAGTAAATGCTTTAAATTCATAATTCCAGGCAAATGATTTAGGATCGCAATAGGTGCGTGAAATGACCGGAATGAAAACCAGGCATTTCAGTTTGTCTTTCAGTGAGGCATCCACGTCGTATGTCTCAAGAAGGTAATCGCTGGGATTGATGTCAAAATACACACTGATCTCCTCTTTGAATGTTGATTCAAGTTCAGTCTTCAGAGCTTCAACGAACTCACTTACCCACCTGTCGCCTTTATTGTCTTTCTGGCGGTATGAGATGAAGATGTCGTATTCGTATCCGTGAATGAGGCTGGCCATGTTACTAATTCATTGATATAAAATTAAAAAAAAGCAAGATACAAGTCAAATTAATTTTCCATCTCTTAATTCCGGAAGAGAACAATGAGCCAATTGTATTAAGAGAAAAACAATTATTTTTGACTGACAGGTAAAAAAATTGTCTCGCCGGCAATCTTTTTCAATATAGAAATTATCATGTTCATTCAATCAGGACATTCCATGGAATGTCCTTAATTCTTAAAACGTATGAGAAGGAGACGGAAAAATATTCGTTTGAAGAATTTTGATTACAGAAGCAATTACCGACATTTTATTACAATCTGCACCAAGGGAAGAATAGATTATCCGGGTATAACAGGGGCGGATAGAACAATATTATCTGAAATCGGGCAGATGGCACTGAAGCAACAGGTTCATGCCAAGGCATGAACCTGTTGAACCCGGACAATCGTGTTTATAACAAATTTGGCAGACCATTATCCGGATCTGTTTCGGTAATTATGAATCAATTTAAATCGGCTGTTAAAAGGTGGTGCAATAAAAATGGTCATGAATCATTTGCCTGGCAACCAAGATTTCATGATCATATAATTAATAACCGGCAGCAGCTAATCAACATAAGGCATTATATTAAATCCGATCCTGAAAGAACTTGGCGGAAAACTCACTCCTGATCACTCCCCCGCAACATCCATTTTCGCCGGAGACCACGGTCGCGAATGTTTCAAGCATTGTGCGGTTGAATTTAATGTT
>DNOQ01000494.1 GCA_003501665.1 Bacteroidales bacterium
CCATAAGATGCTCCCATGGCCTGATACGGCTCATGCTGTAGAAGAGTTTATTGATGTATGACTGTGTTGGCCAGTCGGCATAAGTGTCGGCCGACAGCCAGTCGGTTGCCAGGGAGAGTTCATCGGAAGCCCCCAGGCGCCAGCTACCCCAGGCAAGCTGCCCGGACTGGTGCGCAACCGTCACACCGGGTTTAATCTTCTTCACAGTATCCGTCATCTGTTTGCCAAACCCGGCAAGCCACGCCTGCCGTTTTCTTTGAAACTTAACCCATACGGGGTCGAGCCAATCGATTTTCTGCGGAATTTCACTCCCTGTCTCTTCACGGTACCTGCTTCGGCAGGATTCACAATAACATACCGTCGGCCACCAGGTCATATCGAGCCAGGCCCCTTCAAAATCATAGCTCCGGCTGATCTCTTCCAGCTGGGACATGGCAAATTCCCTGTAGCCTTTGTTATTGGGACATAAGGTACCGGCGTGGCGTTTGCCGAGTCCAATGGCACGCTGGTAATTACCGTCAACATCGACAGTTCTTGCCTCCGGGTGAGTCTCCCAGTACCAGTCCGTGTAAAGCAGGCAGTAATACATAACTATATCAATGCCATTGGCATGGCAGAGATCTATTATCTCCTTCATAAGATCTCTTTTTTCAAAAGCCCGGTGAACTTTGCCTGACTTGCCCGGATAATGAGCAAGCCCCGTATGTGGAAGAAACATCAATGCCACGGCAGTCACATTCTCGAGTAGAAGGTAATCAACCACAACTTGTGGCTCCAGCCTGGACAGGAAGTCAGGATTCCAGTCGGGAATATGCATGTCGAAGAAGTGTCTGCGGTAAGATCTCCGGTACCATTCCGGCTTCGGATCATCTTTTGTCTCCCCGCCTGCAGGGAGTGATTTGCCGGATAAAATGCTATCCATCTTTACCGGTATAATGCCGGCAGCGCTGATAGCTGCGAATTTCTTAATGAAATTGCGTCGAGAGTCAGACATATCAATGATTTTATATGTTGTTAATCGTCGTTATTTTCAGAACAATCTACATATGTTCTAGAATGTCGTGCTGGTTATCAATAAAAGAGCATAATAACGAAGTGCCATGGATTTCTGCTTATTATTCTGAATGCAATTCATACTTATGTCTGTAGTTCAGATTTATATCCTTACAATTTTTCCTGTTGATGCATATGAACCGGAAATGGTTTTTACTTCAATCCTGTATAGAATTATACCTGCCAGTTTATTTGTACCCAGGACTTGAGGGGATATTACAACCAGGTGGGTACCGGGCAGGAGGCCTTTTTCTTTGATTTCTGAAATTCTCTTCCCTGTCAAATCGTAAATGCTTAGTTTCAGGTCTGTAAGATCCTTCAGGGTTATGTTAAATTCAACCTCCGCTGAAAAGGGATTGGGTCTGACTGTTATAATGAATTCTTCATTTTGGATGTCATTGATCCCGGCGGCTAATTCTGAGGGTCTTTTAGCTGTTTTTTTTATGCTGTATGGGCTTGATACAGCCACCATTTCTCCCCATGGAGGATTTGCCCACGATCCATATGCGCCGGTGTTATTGTTTACAATTGAATGACAATCAGACCACTTCCACACCCACGGCAGGTATCCGATATTGTTAATGTATGCTTTCTCAAGCAGGTATTCCCAATTGATTTGCGTATTACCACAATTATCGCATTGCTCGCAGGGGCCAAATTCACCTACAACAAAACAGATTTTTTTTGATACGGCTTTTGTGATTATCCGTTCTATTTCTGCAAGGGTGCCCCACCCCCAATTCTTCGGATCCCACAGGTGCCATGAAAAGATCAGGTTATGATCGGGATCCTGTTCAAGAAGATACTCTCCGTTATCCAGAACTGAATCGGCATTTCTGCCCCAGCTGTCGGCATCAATCATTATTGGAGTACGGATACCTGCATTCCTCATCTGCTGAACAGCTGAGGAGTAAGTATTCCTGAAAACGGATGCTTCCATCACTGAATTCCCAGGCTCATTGGCAATATTCACAATAAGATGCCTCTCATATTTCTTCAAAACAGTTACGATTGCAGGTGAACACCAGTAATCAACGCAGAATTGTATCCTACTCCAGTCTCCGGTAGCATCCCACAGGCATATTACAGGTATCATATGATGTTTAATGCAGTTGTCCAGCACTTTGTCAAGATCAGAAGGCTGAGGAGCGGGAAAATCGAGTTTCCAGAAAATGCGCACACAGTTTGCACCTGTTTTTTCAATTTCAGGGAAATTGACATCTCCGTGTATATCCCAGTAAACGATCATTGCATTGAATCCTTTCAGGATAACGGTATCTCCTGTTGCAGAAAACAGGTAACGGTCCCTGGTGTACATCCCGGGTAATTGTCCCGAAAGATGATTAGTACCAGTAGAAAGAATAATAAGCAGGAGGGGTATTAATATGAGCTTTTTCATTGTTATTGCTTTTCATTCATTTTTATTAACTGGATTAACGTAAAATGGCAGATTCGCAGATGAAAAGTGCCCCTTATTATCATACACATAAGCAAAAAGTCTGTAAGGTCCTGGTTTTGAGGGCGCTGTAATAGTGATTTCCGATTCTGTACCTTCTGCGAGCCCGTTGATTGGTTCCGGAACCTTCTCTCCCTGTCCGGCATACGAAGCGTATACCGCTTCGGGACGGATCTCCCATCTGTAAGAAAGCGGGTCACCATCCTCATCTCCTGCAAACAACTCGGCAGAATAAGATTCTCCGCCTGAAAGAACTATATGTTCATTCCTTTTAAATGAGGCAATCCTCATTGAATCGGCAACCGGGGCAATATTGGATTTCCTTTTACCCGTCCAGAGCTTGTACATCAGACCGGGCAGTGGGGTTTCAAGATCATTTTCACCGAACATACAGAACCATGTGTGGGTTGTCTCCTGTTTGAAAGGTGCCCAGTAGAAAACATATGATCCGAGACATTTATCACGGTTCTTGCTGATCCCCTCAATATATTTTTTGCTGTAGCAATCATATTTTTCACGGGCAGTTTGTTCATAAGGTGCCCTCCATGGTGTTTTTGGCACTTCCCAATATCCGTCCGGCCCCCATTCTGTTATTATATAAGGCTTATCCCATCCGTACTTTTCCAGTGTATCACTGAGCGTATACAAGTCACCGTATGTATTAATTCCGAGAAGATCAATATCTGGGCAACGGTTTACGATATCTTTAACCTTGTACATCATGCTGGTGCCTATGACAGTCATTACCGGGTGATGTGGATCGATTGAATGGATGGCTTTTGCCGCCTGGTTTACAGCATCCCAGACTTTAGGATTGAAGGGTTCATAAGGCGGTATATAATCCAATTCGTTGCCGATAGCCCACATCAGTACAGCAGGATGATCTTTTGTCTGGTTCACTATGGAAACGATTCTTTCTGTTTGTTTTCTGACAGCTGCAGTATCGTTATAGTCCATGCCGTCACGTTCAGCCCTTGCCGGAAGGTTTACCAGGGCTGTCAGTCCTGCATTATGTACTTCATCAAGCAGTTCTATTTGCGAACCTGCCCTTACCGAATTGCCTCCATAATCTTTTACTTTATTAAGGTAAT
>DNOQ01000067.1 GCA_003501665.1 Bacteroidales bacterium
TGTAGATAAAGGTTCTATGACATGAGCGCGGAGCTGATATGATTTAAACTACCCTCACGAAAAGGAAATCGGGGTATTATAACGGCGACGCTCCGCGTTGATTTCAGACAGTCCTGTTATCAGGATCTCAGATTATAATTCGTATCAGAACAGAATTTTCCCGACTTTTTAATGAAGCCCCCTTCCTCTCCACATCCGGATATTATCCCTGATTGCCGGACCAAAATGATGGCCTCCGGGTACTTTTCTCATATGTCTGATTTGAATTGTAGGTTCTTAAACTGTTTTGCCTGTCAGGTTTATATAGCCTGACTTTATTTTATAAATCATAGAGTAAAATTCAGAGTTTGATAACAGAAAATCCACCTCATTTGTAACAAAAAATTGTCATATTGTTACATTTTTAATTGTATTACATAAATTTCCTGTCTTTATCTTCTCTGTCATCTGAATTCTTTAAAATAGAATAACAATTGAAAGATTCTGATTCAGATCATTCTGAATCCCTGTCTGATTTCTGGGACTGGCCTGAACCAATATTTTTTCTGAAATCTCTCCATCGGGATCATTCGGGATTTCTTTATTCCGATATTTAATTATTTTTATGACGGACAATTAATATTAAATTTATGACTGATCAACCTCTCAAAATCGGCCATTACCGATACAGGATACTTGCCCTGGTGTTTATGGCCACAACAATCAACTATTTCGACCGCAGTATAATAGGAGTAATGGCTCCGACGCTTCAAAAGCTTTTTGACTGGACAAATAAGGATTATGCGGCAATAATGGTTTCCTTTAAGATCGCTTACGGGATAGGACTATTTTTCATGGGCGGCCTGATTGACAAAGTAGGCACCAAGATCGGATATACTTTATCCATTGCAATATGGAGTATTTTCGGAATGCTTCATGCTGTAATCAAACCGGCATTCAGTCTGATCGGATTCATTGTTGCCCGGTTCGGTCTCGGTATCGGTGAATCGGGTAACTTCCCCGCTGCAATTAAAACGGTTGCGGAATGGTTCCCAAAGAGAGACAGGGCTTTTGCCACAGGCATTTTTGATGCCTCGACAAGTGTCGGGGCAATACTGGCTCCATTTATTGTCGGGGCAATAGTTTCCGTTGAGGGAGACCGGTGGCAGATACCGTTCCTTTTTACCGGTGTACTTAGTGCGACATGGGTCTATCTCTGGTGGAGGACCTATAACAAGCCTGAGCTACATCACAAACTCTCGAAAGCAGAGCTAAATTATATAAACAGCGATTCTGAACCGGAATCAACCGAGAGGATACCCTGGGTAAAGACGATTCCCCGCAGGGAAACATGGGCTTTCGCACTTACAACTGTTACCGATGGCGTCTGGTGGTTTTACCTTTTCTGGGGAGCAAAATTCCTTTTCGAACAGTTCGCTGTGGACATTAATAATATAGGCCTGCCATTTCTTGTAATTTTTATAATGGCCGATGCGGGCAGCCTGCTTGGCGGACTGGCTTCAGGCGCTCTTATCAAAAAAGGATGGTCGATCAATAAAGCGAGGAAAATAACACTTCTGGTTAATGCCATTATCATACTTCCTGTTGCCTTTGTGCCGGTTGTGGCAAGCAAATGGCTCGCTGTATTTCTGATTGGTGTAGGAGCTTTAGGACATCAGTCATGGTCAATCAACAGTTATACCCTGGTACCCGATGTATTCCCGAAAAAGGCAACGGCATCGGTTATCGGAATAGGCAAAATGGTGGGAGTTGCAGTTGCAATAGTAGCTGACATTGCACTTGGTTCCGTTCTGGATAAGGCCGGTAATACGGGTTATTTCTGGGCATTTATAATTGCCGGATTCTCATATATTGCAATACTTGGATTTGTACATCTGCTGATGCCGAAGATGACACCGCTTGATGATAATCTGGAATATATTAAAAAGTAATTCCGGGCGTTAAATTTCTTCCTTCGTGTTGTTTGGCCTTAATGTTCGTGGTTAAAAGGCTTTTTTTTAACCATCAGGTCTGTTTCTTATTAGAATTCTTATAAATTACATTTATGGCAGGTATTAAAGAGGTTCTGATTTTCTTACTGGCTGGTATATCTGCTTCCATCTCCGGAGGATGTTCGTCAGGCAGGTCACAGCCGGGAAATTCAAATATTATTGAAATAAGGGGAATATACGGCAGTCCAAATCCGTTTTGGAACAAAGGTCTCAACCTGAACGAGTTGAATGTGAATGCGGTATTTCTTAACTGGAAGGGGATAAATGAGAAATTGATTGAAAGAGCAGAATCTGAGGGTGCTGAAGTCTTTGCAGAGTTCCCCCTGCTGAACGGCAGGGATTATGTTGAAAAGCACCCGGAAGCCTGGGCAATTGACAACAACGGGGAAAAGGTTAAGCCGGCATCATGGTTCATGGGAGTCTGTCCCACTGAGCCGGGATTCAGGCAATTCAGAATGATGGAATTGAGGGGATTGCTAAGGAAATTTAATATCGGCGGTGTATGGCTCGATTATGTTCACTGGCATGCCCAGTTTGAAGAACCTGAACCAGTTCTTCCCGAAACCTGTTTCTGTGAAAACTGCATCAGAACATTTGAAGCTTCGGCAGGAATTGATGTCCCTGACGCAGATATAAAAAAACAGGCACTATGGATACTGACAAATTGCGATGCACTCTGGCGTGAGTGGAGATGCTCGGTTATTGCAGACTGGGTAAGGGATGCGAGGATGATATTAAAGCAGGAAGATCCTGATGCATTGCTTGGATTGTACCATTGTCCGTGGGATGATAATGATTTTGATGGTGCAAGGTACAGGATACTCGGGCTGGATTATAACATGCTGAAAGAAGTCACTGATGTTTTTTCTCCCATGGTTTATCATGGTCGTATGGGAAGATCTCCAGTATGGGTTAAGGAGAATATTGAATGGTTCTGTAATGCTCTCGGAACAGTATCCGGTTCATTCCCTGAAGTATGGCCGATAGTTCAGTCATATAATGATCCTTATCAGATATCCCCGCAGGAGTTTGAGGATGTTCTGAGTTACGGGTCAGGCGCCTGTTCGACAGGCATAATGATGTTTACAAGTAATTCGGTTGCCGGGAGTGACGAAAAAACAGAAACATTAAAAAGAGTTTATTCGCGATTGATGACCAATCAGTGATTCATGTTAATGCTCCTTACTTACACTTTAGCCTAATACCTTGGCAGTGTATAGCCGTTATTATATTTTGGTGTTATAAGGCTGTTTGCTGTTTTTGTTGTAAAGAGCTGTCTGTCGTTATTCCAGAAGACCTTTTCGCCGGTACGGAAGGCAATGTTACCCATTTGTGCCACCAGTGCAACATTACGGCCGATATTTATGTCGGCATTTAGTTTCTGCGGAGTATTGTTCTTGATACAGTCGAGATGGTTGCGGACATGCAGATCCAGACCCGCTCCCACATTTTTCTGCAGCGGGACTGCCTCGATTTTATCTTTTTCCGGAAATACTTCCCAGCCTTTACGGTCGAGAACAAGAGTTCCGTACTCCCCCGTGTAGGCCATTCCGTGGGGCCTTTCCCAATTGCCGAGGCCTATGCCTATGGTATGTTCCCATGTCATTATGAAATCCTTAAAATCATACGCGGCAGTCATCGTATCGGGTGTTACCATATCATCATCCGGGAAAGCATACTTGCCTCCGATTGCCATTACAGATGACGGAACTGCCTTATTCATTCCATACAGTATATAGTCGATAAGGTGTACTCCCCAGTCGGTCATAAGTCCGCCGGCATATTCCCAGTACCACCGCCAGGTAAAATGAAAACGGTTAATATTGAAAGGGCGTTTGGGAGCCGGTCCCAGCCACATATTATAATCGACACCTTCGGGAACAGGTGAATCGGGAACTTTGGGCACAGCACCTTTCCAGTCGACGAACGACCATGATTTGCATGCCCTTATCCTGCCAAGCTTACCTGTTTTCAAATAATTAATGGCATCGACAAAGTGAGGCTGGCTTCTCTGCCATTGCCCCACCTGGACAATTTTGCCATGTTTGTTCACAGCTTTCTGCATGATGTTGATCTCGGTTATTGAATTGCCGACAGGCTTTTCCACATAAACATGCTTACCGGCCTCAAGGGAATGGCACAACATCATGCAATGCCAGTGATCCGGTGTGCCGATTATCACAACATCGATGTCCTTATTGTCGAGCATATTCCTGTAATCGATATAAAGTTTGGGTTTGGGACGTCCCATTTTTAAAATTTCATCAGTACGCCTGTTCAGTACATTGCGGTCAACATCACACATTGCAACACAATCAACCTCAGGGTTCTTAAGGAATGATGACAGATCGCTCCATCCCATACTGTTTCCGCCTATCAGTGCCACATTTACCCTGTCGGAGGGTGCAACACTTTTTCCTGATCGTGAAAAAGATTCGAGAGGGAGTACCGATCCTGCAGCCAGAACTGAAGCTGTTTTTATAAAATTTCTGCGTGTAGAACTCATAATTTTATGTGATTTTAAAATAAACGGCAAGTTAATATTTATATCATTAGCTGATAATTCCTCTATGTTAAAAATATTGAAAATCAAACGGTGTATGCCTTA
>DNOQ01000602.1 GCA_003501665.1 Bacteroidales bacterium
ATATACAGCGCTAATGCGACAACATTTGACAGGTTTAATGTAAAAGCTAATCTGGATATTACTTTAAATAAGTATCTTACAGTTAACCTCGATATTAATGGATCAGAGGAAGACAGGATGTATCCGACAAAAAGTGCTTCATCGATTTTCGGTGCAATGATAAGAAATAAACCCACCCAACCGGCATTCTGGCCTAACGGATTACCCGGACCAGATATTGAATATGGAGACCAGCCTTGTGTATCATCATCTTTTGAAACTGGTTTCGACGAAGACAAACGATTCCGCAGCCAGAATATGCTTTCGGTAATATTTAAAGTACCCAAGGTAGAAGGTTTAACTCTGACAGGTTATTATGCATATGACATATTCTTCAGGAAAAGAAAGCTATTTGCCAAACCTGTTACCTTATACTCGCTCGATCGTACAAGCTACTTTGCTGCCGGTAATACAGGGAAAGAAGACGGTTCAGCCTTCCTGGTAGGTGCTCTCAGAGGAACTATTGCCGAACCACGGTTAACGGATTACTATTACGATACAAGAACTTCAACCGCAAACCTGAAATTAAGCTATGAAAAAACTTTCAACCAGGTTCATAATGTAAACATGTTCATTGCTGCTGAAAGTATGGATTACCAGCTGAATGGGATAAATGCTTTCAGAAGATACTTCATGTCAGATGCATTACCGTATCTGTTTGCAGGCGGTAACGCTGAAATGAACAATGGTTCTGAAGTAAGTATTGATGCACGTATGAATTATTTCGGAAGGCTGACATATAATTATTCCGAAAAGTATTTATTCGAGTTTACTTTACGAAGGGATGGATCATTAAGGTTTTCTAAAGAGAGTGGTCGCTGGGGTACCTTTCCGAGTTTGTTGTTAGGCTGGAGAATATCCAATGAAGATTTCTGGAAGAACAACATCAGCTTTATTAATTACTTAAAGCTTAAAGCTTCCTGGGGACAAATGGGTAATGATGCCGTTGCCGCATTTCAATACCTGACGAGCTACGGATTCTCAACTGGTATGGTTCTGGATGGCGGTAAAACTTATCAATCAGGACTCTTACAAAGCGGTGCACCCAATCCGAATATAACGTGGGAGGTTGCTAATGTACTTAATGCCGGATTTGAATCATATTTTTTTAATAGTAAACTCCAGTTCGACTTTGACTATTTTTATCAAAGACGAAACAACATCCTGGTGAAAAGAAATGCATCTGTTCCGACTTTTTCAGGAATAAGTCTTCCTGATGAGAACTTCGGGATAGTTGATAACAGAGGTTTTGAAATACAGCTTGGATACAGCGACAGATATGCAACTGGTTTCAGTTATTCTGTTTCGGGAAATCTCGCGTTTGCCCGCAATAAGATAGTTGAGTATGACGAACCGGCAAGGAATGTGCCATGGCAGGTAAGAACAGGTCATCCCATAGGGGCAACCCTTATGTATCGGTTCATAGGAGTGTTCGACGACGCTGATGATGTTGCATCTTACCCGCATGTTAGTGGTGCAAGAGGAGGCGATATCATTATTGAGGATTATGATAAGGATGGAAAAATAACATCTGACGACCAGGTTCTGTTTGATAAAACCGGTGATCCTCAATTAACATACGGTATAAATTTCTCCTTAGGGTATAAAAACCTGCGATTACAGGGATTAGTTCAGGGTGTAGGAGCGACTTACCGGTATATAACCTTCCCGATTATGGGTATGGATGGAAATTATATTCAATATTATGCTGATGGCAGATGGACGGAAGATAATAAAACAGCTGTAAAACCAAGAATCTTCATGAGATCTGAAGAATACTGGAGGTCAAATTATATTACAAATTATGATTATTGTAATCTGGCCTTTGCCCGGTTGAAAAACCTGGAGCTTTCATATACAATTCCCAAAAACATACAGAAAGCTGTCTGGTTAAAGGATGCACAGGTCTACATCAGCGGACAAAATTTATTCTTGCTGTATAACGCATTTGTTATGAAACAGGATCCGGAACTTTCATCAACCAGTAACTATCCGCTGATGAAAGTATATGCAGTGGGTGCAAGAATCACATTTTAATGAAAATTCTTAAATTAAGTGTTATGAAGAAATATATTGAAATTAAAATATTAACAGTCCTCTTACTTCTGTTACCGGCTTGCAATCAGGATCTGTTGGATAAGACTCCTCTGGATAAATACTCGGATGCCACAGTCTGGACTGATCCCAATCTTGCCGCCTCATACCTGAATTATTGTTACGATAATATTGGACATGGAATCCGCGGTGAGATGTTAACTTCAATTGCTGATGAGAGCTTTGTTTCGAGAGGCAGTAGTTCCCAGCCTTACAATCTGGGGACTCTTAATGCTGACAGGATCAGCGGCACGTACAGTAACGTATCATGGGCAAATTTCGCCAATATTCAAAGAATAAATTTGTTCCTTGATAACATAGACAATATTGCTGAAAGTTTTTCTGAACCAAAAAAGTCTGAAGTAAAAGCGAAAACTGATCTGCTGAAAGGAGAAGCATTGTTCCTGAGAGCGTATATTTATGCCAACATGTGCCGGACTTTTGGTGGCGTCCCTATCATGAATAAAGCAAATAAACTGGGTGATGATCTTTCTGCCATTACCAGGGCAACATTCAAGGAAACAGTCGATTTTATTGTGAAAGATTGCAATGATGCAGCCGGGTTACTTAAATTAAAGAGTGAGGTGAGAATGGGTAAGGCTACAAAAGAGGCCGCATTGGCCCTTAAATCCAGGATATTATTGTTTGCGGCCAGTGACCTTACTGCAGACGGGACAGCTGAAAGTGAACTGGTAGGCTATACGGGTCCTAACAGAAATGCTCTGTGGACTGCAGCCAGAGATGCTGCTAAGGCTGTTATAGATCTTGGCACTAGCAAATTAGCTGATTGGGGAGCCCCTGATCAGGCAGCAGTGGCCAAGAACCGTTTCGAATTTTTTAAAGCATATACCCTGGCAAATGATGAAGTCATATGGGGGAAGATGTTTGTTGCAGATCTTGGAACCAGACATCGTAATAATCAACAGAATGGTCCAAATGGAATTAATAACTTCGGCAGAAACGGCCCTTTACAAAGCATGGTTGATTCATATGAAATGAATGACGGTTCAAAATTCTTTGACCATTTTACCGTTAATGCATCGAATCAGTATAAGAACCTATCTGCAAAATTCAAGCATGAGAATCCCTATTATAATCGTGAACCTCGATTTTATGCTGACGTTCTTTATGACAGTGCGGTCTGGCAACCACGATTTGCGAATTCAGCCACAAGAGATCCGCTGGGCATATTTGAAAGACGTACACACCGAATTATGACAGGGCCGACCACTTATACTGAAATTTTTGGTCTGGATACACGTAAAGATCCCTATTTCCCCGCGGGCGGTTGTTACGGAGGTTATCTTATGAAAAAATTTATGGATAATACAGTCGTTGGCGATGTTCAGTATAATCAGAACGTATGGATTTACATCCGTTATGCCGAAATATTGTTAAATTATGCTGAAGCCTGTTTAATGCTGGGTGACATTCCGACTGCTACAACTTATATTAACATGATAAGAAACAGGGCAGCCCTTCCTGATTTCACCGGTGATATTACGCAGGCTTTACGTCAGGAGAGAAAAATTGAGCTCTTTGGTGAAGAAAGCAGATGGTTTGATATAAGAAGGTGGAAAATCCTGGAAGCATCATTATCGCCGCTTCTTTATGGCATTGATATACTCGAGATTAAGAATCTGGATGGGACTTATACAACTAACTGGACACGTCTGGTATCTCAACAGGCTAATGTGCCCAGTAAAAGAATGTACTGGATTCCAATTGCTACCGATGAACTGAAAAAAGCTCCGCAGTTAGTACAAAATCCCGGGTATTAGCCATATCCTGTTTGATTAGAAAAATATACTGCCGGAAGGGCAGTATATTTTTCTAATATTTGTTACATTTCTACAAGAATTAATTTGGTATATATTTATTGACATAAAATTAATATTATGAGGAAAGCAAGAACAGGTATTTTGCAATTAGCAGTTTTTCTGCTCATTGTCCAGCCCCTTACAGCAGCTAAACTGACTGCTGTAAAGGTCGGCTCAAAGATCAACGTATCAATTGACGGTAAGTTTTTTACAAGCTATGTTTTTTCACAGGATGAAAAATATCCATTCTTCTTCCCTGTTAATGGTCCTCTTTCAGGCGGCTCACTCACTTCAATGCGTAATGACCCGTATCCTCATCATTCATCACTCTATTTTGCATGCGACCAGGTAAACGGCGGGAATTACTGGCAGGAAGGACTGGAGCGCGGCAGGATCATTTCTGTAAATGCTGAGATAGTAAAAGAAGGCGGGGACTCGGTTATAATTACAGATGAGTGCATCTGGAGTCGACCCGGGGCTGTATCTCCGATCAGGGATACACGCAGGATAATCATTACAGCACCCTCACCAACCGTTCGTCATATTGATTTCGAGATCACAATGGATGCTCTGATCGATGTCACTTTCCGGAAAACAGGTCATTCACTTTTTAGTGTAAGAATGGCACCTGATCTTACTGTTCAAAACGGAGGTACTATGATAAATGCNNGTAGAGGGACTGGCTATTCTGCAGCATCCGTCAAATCCATGGTACCCGTCACCCTGGTTTTCACGTGATTATGGGCATAATTCGCCGGCAGTTATGAACTGGCCTGAAAACGAAAAATTTATCTTCCTGAAACAAGGAAGTAAACTGTCGTTTCGTTATCGTGCTCTTATTCATGGTGGAGATGCCGTAGAAGCAAAAATTGCCGAAGCCTTCGCAAAATATAAAAATGAATAATAACAGAGGTGGCACTTTCCCTTAAATTTGGTATTTACATAAATTTTACTTCATGAGCAATTTTGTAAAGAATCCCTGTTTTAAAGATGCTATCCTTCCCGTAGAAGTTGTATTCCATCCGTCATGGTGGTTTAAAAACACGGGAATCACATTTGACGAGGACTTCTTCTATCATCCGTCAAAGCGGGTTGAATCCGAAAAACGTATGGAAGAGGAGCTCTATAACAGATTCGGAATGTACGGACTTGGCAGGGACAGGAAAAAGGAATTACCGGTAGTCGGTGCGGTTCATAATGCTGCCGGATATCTTATCTCGGAAATGCTGGGATGTAAAGTAGGTTATTTTGAAGATTCCGCTCCTCAGGTATATCCTGCTAATCACGAGGATCTGAAAATATATACTGATGATATTTTCGGAACCCGGATATTTAAAAAAGTGGAAAACCTTCTGGATAAACTTAAAAGTAAATATGGTTATCTGTATGGAGATATTAACTGGGGTGGTATTCTTAACAGTGCACTTGACTTACAATCAGAAAAAATATTTATTGACTTTTTTGACAAACCTGAAGAAACCCGGGATTACTTTCGAAAGATTGCAAAGGTTATTGAACAATTTACAACTTTTATTGCAAGGGAAACAGGAACTACCTCTGTTTCGGTAAACCGTTTGGTTTACCATTTTGATAAACCTGTATTCCTGCATTCGGAATGTTCACATACAATGATTTCAGTTGAAGATTATGAAAACTTCCTGCTTCCTTTTGATATAGAGTGGAGCAGGAAATTCAGACCCTTTGGGGTACATTACTGCGGAGTTGATCCTGACCGGATGGCTGAAAGTTTTGCAAAAATACCTGATCTCGATTTCCTCGATGTCGGCTGGGGCGGGGATGTTAAAATCCTGAGGAAATATCTGCCCGGAACTTTCCTCAATATCAGGTTAAGTCCTGTGGAAATAATTAATCAGACAAATGATGAAATAAGGGAAACAATTACGAGGCTGGTAAACGACTCGGGTAATCCATTTCTGACCGGAGTCTGCTGTATAAATATGGATGATAAGGTCGAAGACGGGAAAGTGATGGAAATCTTTAAAACAGTTGAGGATTTAAGAAATAAATATCGTACAGGATAATCTACCTGAACCGGTAAAATGATTTTCTGGCGAGGTTACTGAATTTACGTTTTAATTTATCGGGCTTGAATAAATTTAATTATGACTAAAAGAAGAGATTTTATAAAAAAAAGCACACTGGGAGCCGCGGGAATTGTTATCGGAGGCATGGGACTGAGTTCAAAATCATATGCTTCGGTAACAGGTGCTAACGATGAGATCCGTATTGCATTGGTGGGATGCGGAGGTCGTGGTTCGGGTTCCCACATACCCTCGTTCGGCAGATTGCCGGGAGTGAAAATTGTTGCAGTTTGTGATCCTGACCGGGAGCGCATGTCAGCAGCCGCACAGAAAGTTGTAACAACCTTCAGGAATAAGCCTGCCCAGGTTCCTGATGTACGCAAACTAATGGAGCGTAAGGATTTTGATGCAGTAACAATTGCCACGATGCAGTACTGGCATTCTTTACCTGCAATCCGGGCATGTGAGACCGGCCGTCATGTATTTGTTGAAAAGCCGCTGGCACACTTTATCTGGGAAGGAAGACAAATGGTAAATGCTGCGCGTAAATATGATCGTATTGTACAGGTCGGCACACAGAACAGATCAATTAAAGCTTATGAGGAGCTCGCACGATGGCTCAGGGAAGGTCATCTTGGTAAAATTCTCCATGCGACCTGTTTCTGCAGCAAACCGAGGCAGCCAATAGGGAAGCGGTCAGAACCACTGCCAATTCCTGAAACACTTGACTATGATCTCTGGTGCGGATATGCCGACAATGGACCTATTTATCGTGACAGGATCCAGTATGACTGTAGTTTTACATGGGATAAAGGTGATGGTGAATCCGTAAATCAGGGCGTTCATGAAGTGGATATTGCCCGCTGGATGTTGGGATATACGGGCCTTCCCAGAAGAACCATGAGTATAGGCGGGCGTTTCCTTTTCGACGATGCCGGAGACGTCCCGAATACACAGATAATCTGTTATGATTATCCGGATGTACCGATCCTGTATGTTGTATATAATCTTCCAAAATCAAAAGAGTATCTGACACCTGAAAAATGGAATACTCAGCCTGATTTCAGAGGAGCAGGCGGTGTGGGCGTTTCTATACAATGCGAAGGCGGATATACGTTGAGGACTGAAGCATTCGACCTGGAAGGAAACAGGATCAGATCTTTTTCCGGAAGAGGTGATCACTATGCAAACTTTGTTGATGCTATGCGAAGCGGAAGACGCGAAGATCTGAATGCTGAGATTATTGAAGGTCACCGCTCAACAAATATTTGCCATGTTGGAAATATATCGTACCGGATGGGAGCAACAGCAACCCTTGCAGATCAGCGAAGACAGGTAGCTGATGGCGATATTGTATGCTGGCAGGAAATGTACAATACGTATGTGAAATATCTGGATGGGCTTGGAGTAGATCCTGTTACATCAATTCTGGGTCCATGGCTGGAATGTGATTCCGAGCGTGAATGTATAAAGAACAATCCCAAAGCTAATGAAATCGTTAAAGGTTTCTACCGTAAAGGATATGAAGTACCTGAAACAGGATGGTAAACAAAAAATATTTTTTTGTAAGCATAATATATCCTGTTTGTAGATTTTCGAAATTAAAAATAAACAATATGATACATAAAAAAACAATTAGTCTGATACTGCTCCTGCTGGTTATTCTTGTTTCCTGGGGTACAGGATCTGATAAGAAAAAAGACAAAGGCAAACTTAAAATAGTCTTTGTCAGAAATGATTCTGAGAAGAAGGTTGACGTTATGGCTGGAGGTGAATTATTTACTTCCTACCGCTGGCATGATCCGGCTGTACTTGATATAAAGAAACCTGTTCTCTATCCGATAATGGCATCATCGGGTACTGAAGTAACCCGGGGCTATCCTTTAAATCCCAGACCGGGGGAGCGTGTAGATCATCCCCACCAGATAGGTCTCTGTTTTAATTACGGGCATGTCAATGGTTACGACTTCTGGAACAATTCGACAGCAATCCCTGAAGAAAGAAGAGACAGATACGGGACTATCATACATGTCGGGATTGATAAATTAACCGGGACAAAGGGTCTGATGGTGACAAGGGAGAGCTGGATCGATCCTTCAGGCAAAGAGTTGCTGGCTGAAGTTACTGAGTATCATTTTATTGCTGAGGGACATGCCCGGATTATCGACCGGGTAACTACTTTAACCGCCACCGGAGGTGATGTTGCCATGAAAGATACAAAAGAGGGCGGATTTGGAATTCGCGTTGCCCGGCAGCTGGAATTACCTTCGAAAGAAGAACTGATTCTGACCGATTCACAAGGTAATCCGACAACTGTCAGGCAGATGTCAAACGAAGGTATAACCGGTAACTACAGAAGCAGCGAAGGAATAACCGGAGAAGCTGTATATGCGACCCGTGGTAAATGGGTGAACCTTTACGGGACCATTGGCAGTGAAAAAATCTCAGTGGTAATGTTTGATCACCCAAAGAATCCGGGTCATCCTACATATTGGCATGCAAGGGGGTATGGTTTATTGCTGGCTAATCCCCTGGGAGCAGCCGCGTATTCAAACGGGAAGGATGTTATGAATTTCAGTATTCCATCAGGAAAGTCTGCAACCTTCAGATTCAGATTGATTGTAAGTTCAGGAGTTGATTTAACTGATAATGAAATTAATA